>JAVVEP010000008.1 GCA_032250735.1 Gammaproteobacteria bacterium | reverse complement strand
TGGGAGACGATTGTCTCTGATTAAAAGTGTCCGTTAAACTGGGGGAGGTTCACTGTGACCCCCATTCCTGTGGAGACGATTGTAGGAAACGTGAATCGCAGCCTGAGAGGCTGGGTGAGCTATTTCCATTATCGCAACTCGAATCAGGTCATGGAAAAGGTCAAGTTCCATACGGAACAACGGATGCGCAAACACTTGATGAAACGCCACAAGGTGAAAGACAGAGGGATCGGCAACGGCCGGTTCCCCAGTGTTGAGCTGTATCGGCGTTACGGGTTATACAAAGTTCCAACAGCAGCGGGCTGGAAATCAGCGCATGCCTCGGCGTGAAGAACATCGGAAAGCCGTGTGCGGGAAAACCGCATGCACGGTTTGATGAGGGAGGGCAGGCGAGAGCCTGTTCTCTACTCTACCCAAGGAATGACCCCAAGGAAGATGATGACCCCAAGGAAGATGATGACCCCAAGGAAGATGTAACTGGATGTGCAAAGTCAAGCAATGACCCTAGGGAACAATGACCCTAGGGAACAAAGTCAAGCAATGACCCTAGGGAAGAAAAATGACCTGGGACTGATGACTTCTGGACCGTTAACTCCGGGTCAAGAGTTTTTTCATGCGCCCACAACGGTGGTGGGTGGCGGGTGGGCGGTTTCAGGGTATCGCTTTTAGTGCTGCGGGCAGGGTGATCCGGAAGCGTGTGCCTTTATCGCCGGATGTGGCTTCGATGTTTCCACCGTGGAGATCAATGATGGACTTGGTGATGGCCAGGCCCAGTCCGGCGCCGTCGCAGCCTCGTTGGCGTGAGGTATCCACCCGGTAGAAACGGTCGAAGAGGCGGGGGATGTGTTCCTGGGGAATGGGAGGGCCGGGGTTTTCGACGCTGATGGTGACGGATTGATTATCCGCAGGATGGAGAAGCACCTTCACGGTATGGTTCGCTGGGGTATGGCGGATGGCGTTGGAGAGCAGGTTGCCCAGAGCGCGCCTTAGCATGAGCCGGTCCCCCGGCGTCGTGGCCGCGCCATCTAATTCCAGTGATACGCCCCGTTCTTCCGCCCATGCTTCATAGTATTCGAACAACTCCTGCACTTCCTTGTGAAGATCGATTTCAATGGAGTCAGGCTGATACAGGCCGTTGTCCGCCTTGGCGAGGAACAGCATGTCGCCGATCATCTGCGCCATGCGCTCGTATTCCTCCATGTTGGAATAGAGAATTTCCCGGTACTCGTTCTCACTGCGGGATTTGGACAGGGCCACCTGGGTCTGGGTGAGCAGATTGGTTACCGGGGTGCGCAGTTCGTGGGCGATGTCGGCGGAAAAGTTGGAGAGACGCTGAAAGGCCTCCTCCATGCGCGCCAGCATGTCGTTAAAGGCCAGCGCCAGGTCGGTGAGTTCCCGGGGCATGGACTCCGGCGGCAGGCGGGTGTTCAGCTCGGCGGCGCTGATGTGGCGGATGCGGGCGACGATGGCACGCAGGGGTCCGTGTCCCTGACGCACGGCGAACCAGCCCATGAAGCCCATGACCAGAATGCCGCTGGCAATCATCAGCCATAGGGTGTGGCGGAAGCCGGCAAGAAATTGCTGATGGTGATCGATGGCCACCGCGACGGACAGGGTCATGTCTTCCATTCCTCCGGCGGCAACACCGGCGACCCTCCGGGTTAGCATGCGGTAGTTATGCCCGGCGGTATCGTTCCAGTGGAACAGTGCGTTGTTCTCCCGGCCCTCCCGGTTGCCGGGGAGCGGGGCGGAGATGGCGGAAAGCGCCGGGCCATTGGTGCTGGCAAACAGACCCCGTCCATCCTGTCCGGCAATGTGCAGTAAAGCGCCGTGGTGCCCGACCAGGATATCGGTGAGCCGCTGTTCGATGGTCTCAGGACTGTTGGCGTCAGCGCGGCTGGCCAGTACCTGTGAGACGGTCTGGGCGATGATTTCCAGCTCGGCGTCATCTCCCACGCTGAAATGGTGTTCGATGGAGCGCTCGATGAACCAGCCGAAGCCGGTGAAGACCACGATGGCCACCACACCGAAAAGTAGGGTCAGGCGCAGGGTGAGAGAGGGAGGACGCGGCGGTTGCATCAATCTTCACCCGGCACATCGAGCATATAACCCATGCCGCGTACGGTATGGATGAGCTTGGGGGTGAAGTCGTCGTCGATCTTGGCCCGCAGGCGGCGGATGGCCACATCGATGACATTGGTGTCGCTGTCGAAGTTCATGTCCCACACCTGGGAGGCGATGAGGGAGCGGGGCAACACCTCGCCCTGGCGGCGCATCAATAATTCCAGCAGGGCGAATTCCTTGGCGGTGAGGGGGATGCGGTGGCCGCCTCGGTTCACCCGTCGGCGCATGAGATCCAGTTCCAGGTCAGCGATCTTAATCGTCGTATCGGCTGCCGCGACAGTGCCGCGCCGCAGCAGGGTACGGACCCGCGCCAGCAGTTCCGCGAAGGCGAAGGGCTTGACCAGATAATCGTCCGCGCCTAGTTCCAGTCCCTTGACGCGGTCGTCCACGCTGTCGCGGGCGGTGAGAAACAGGACCGGCACGGAGTTGCCCACCTCGCGCAGGGACTGCAGGATGCGCCAGCCGTCCACGTCCGGCAGCATCACGTCGAGAATGATGAGGTCGTAGACATCGGTCATGGCCAGGTGATGGCCGTCCAGGCCGTTGCGGGCCAGGTCCGCCACAAAGCCGGCCTCGGTGAGCCCCTGTTTGAGATAGTCACCGATCTTGATTTCATCCTCGACAATCAGGATTTTCACTGTCTGTCCTCATACACCCGTTTTCTATCCCCTAGACTAACCGCCACTCGCTGCCAGATACATGACGGCAACATGACAAAATTGTAATGCCCGCGTCAGGCTGGGGACAGGGTGACCCGCTATTGTATATGGCAAAGGTGGCCTGCGGGCGGAACCGCGTCCTGTTCACGGCCGGCCCCATCACTTTGCTGTCAGAGGAATCAGTCACGATGAAACAAACGCCTCTCAAAACCTGCCCATTGCCCGATCCCTCGCGCCGCCGCTTTATCCAGGGCCTGGCGGCCGGCGGCGTCCTCATGGGCCTGTCGCCGTGGATCAAGCCGAGCTGGGCCGCACAGGCGGCTGCCACCCATACGGGCGCGGCCCCGGTTCTCAGCGGGACGGAGTTCGATCTCACCATTGCGGAAACGGCGGTGAACTTCACCGGCAATCCGCGCATGGCCACCACCATCAACGGCTCCATCCCGGCGCCGGTGTTGCGCTGGCGCGAGGGGGACACGGTGACCATTCGAGTCACCAACCGCATGAACGTGCCCACCTCCATCCACTGGCACGGCATCATCCTGCCCTATCAGATGGACGGCGTGCCTGGCGTTAGCTTCAACGGCATCGCGCCCGGCGAGACCTTCACCTACCGTTTCAAGGTGCAGCAGGCGGGCACCTACTGGTACCACTCCCACACCGGCTTTCAGGAACAGACCGGCATGTACGGTGCCATCATCATTGAGCCGCGCGGCGGCGCGAATATCCGCGCCGACCGCGACTACGTGGTGCAGTTGTCGGACTGGACCGACGAAGATCCCATGAAGGTGTTCGCCAGGTTGAAAAAGCAGGGCGACTATTACAACTTCAATGAACCCACCGCGGCGGATTTCTTCCGTGACGTGTCCGTCATGGGTTTGGGTGCCGCCCTGAGCAAGCGCCGCATGTGGAACGAGATGCGCATGAGCCCTACGGACCTGGCGGATATTTCCGGTTATACCTACACCTACCTTATGAACGGCAGCACCCCGGCGGGCAACTGGACCGGCCTGTTCAAACCCGGCGAGCGCGTGCGCCTGCGTTTCATCAGCAGCGGCACCCAGAGCTTTTTCGATGTGCGCATTCCCGGCCTGAAGATGACCGTGGTGCACGTGGACGGCCAGGACGTGGAACCCGTCACCGTGGATGAATTCCGCTGCGGCCCGGGCGAGACCTATGACGTGCTGGTGGAACCCAGGGACGAGGCCTACACCCTCTTCGCCCAATCCATGGACCGCACCGGTTACGCCCGTGGTAGCCTCGCTGTTAGGGAAGGACTCAGCGCCCCGGTGCCGGAACTGGACAAGCCCGAGTGGCTCACCATGGCCGACATGATGGGGTCCATGGGCGGTATGGCGGCAATGGATCACGGTACATCCAACACGATGACAGGCATGGAAGGCATGGCAGGCATGGAAGGCATGGATCACAGCGGCCATAGCATGGCGGGCATGGCTATGGACTCCGGCGCCGCGGTGCACGCCCGTCACGCCAAGACCGAATACGGGCCCAGCGTCGACATGCGCGTCGATATGCCGCGCACCAATCTCGACGACCCCGGTATCGGCCTGCGCAACAATGGCCGCCGGGTTCTCACCTATGCTGACCTCCATACGCCAGGCGGGTCCATGGATTCCCGTGGACCGGAACGGGAGATCGAGCTACATCTTACCGGCAACATGGAGCGCTACACCTGGTCGCTGGACGGCCTGGAGTTCGGCAAGTCCACGCCGATTCATTTTCGCCACAACCAACGCCTGCGCGTCATCCTGCACAACGACACCATGATGACTCACCCCATGCACTTGCACGGCATGTGGAGCGAGCTGCAAAACCCCGACGGCAGTTTCCTCGCCCGCCGCCACACCATTAGCGTGCAACCGGCGCAGCGGGTCAGCTTCCTGGTCACCGCCGACGCCCTCGGCCAATGGGCATGGCACTGCCACCTGCTGTACCACATGGACGCGGGCATGTTCCGCAAGGTGGTGGTGGCATGAGTGTGAACCCGATGACAAGCGACAATAAAGGCATGAGTCAACAGGCCACGAAAATCGGTCAAAAATCACTTCTAACCATGGTCCTCCTGGCCGCTATGGGCATGCAACCCGTGCTGGCACAAGACGCGATGCAGACCATGCCGGAGATGGATCACAACTCTATGCCGGGGATGGACCACGGCACCGCCCTGTCCGCAAGCGATTCCACCATGGGCGATATGACCGACATGAGCACCATGGACCCCGGCACCATGCAGGGCGGTTCGGCCCCGGCGGATGCCCGCGATCCCCACGCCTATTCGGGTGGTTATACCCTGGAATCCGGCCCTTACAATCTGCCGGGGCCGCGCCAGTTACGGCTGGCGGACGAACACAACTTCGGCTCGCTATTGGTGGACCGCCTCGAGACGGTGCGCACCTCGGACAATACCTCCACCGCCTATGATCTGCAGGCCTGGTACGGCCGCGATTACGACCGCGTCGTACTCAAGGCCGAGGGGCATTACGACGACGGCGACTTTGAAGAGGCCAGCACCGAGCTGTTATGGGGTCATGCCCTAACCGCTTACTGGGACAGCCAGGTGGGTCTGCGTTTTGACAGCGGTGAAGGCCCGGATCGCAGCTGGCTGGCCTTCGGCGTGCAGGGGCTGGCTCCCTATTGGTTCGAGGTGGACGCCACTGCCTATGTCGGTGAAGAGGGCCGCACCGCCTTGAGCGTGGAAGCGGAGTACGAACTGCTGCTCACGCAAAAAATCATCCTGCAGCCGCGTATCGAGGCGGCATTCTACGGCAAGGACGATGACGAGCTTGGTATTGGTTCCGGCCTGTCGGAAGCGAAGGCGGGCCTGCGGTTGCGCTACGAAATCCGCCGTGAGTTTGCACCTTATGTGGGCGTCGAATGGGTCGGAATGTTCGGCGGTACCTCCGATTATGCCCGCGCGGCGGGTCTGGATACCAAGGAAACGCAGGCGGTAGCGGGCATCCGCTTCTGGTTTTAACTGCTAATAGGAATCACGAATGTTAACCATCATCCCCAACTGGCATCCCGTCTTCGTGCATTTTACCGTGGCGTTGCTTTTCCTGGCGGTAGGGCTATTTGCCGTTACGCCTTTTGTAAAACCGCCGCTGCGAGAACAGTGGCGGATCGTGGCCCGTTGGGCGCTTTGGTTTGGTGCCGGATTCACCGTCATCACCGGCCTGACCGGGCTCTATGCCTACAACACCGTCGCCCACGATACCCCCTCCCATGCCGCCATGACCGATCACCGCAACTGGGCGACTGCTACAATTACCCTATTCCTCGTCATGACCATCTGGTCCGCCGCACGCGTGCGCCGTCAACAGGCTCTCGGCGCCGTGTTTATCGCAGCGATGGTGATTGCCGGCGGCGTGCTGGCCTCAACCGCCTGGCGCGGCGGCGAGGTGGTGTATCGCTATGGCCTGGGCGTGATGTCTCTGCCCCAGGTCGAAAATGGGACGGAGGGTGAAGGTCATGCCCATGAACATGCCGATGGACGCGGGCACACCAGTGAAACACCTGCTGTCAGTGGTGCGATGGAGATGGCCACAGAACACCATGAGCAGGACGACGCTCACAACGACGAACATTTTCATGGTGAACAGGCGAAGACGGATTTAGACGTGGCGAATGGTGGCTCCACTACTAAGCCGAAGGATTACCGTGATGACGGACATGATCATACACACTAAACGGCAAAAGAAATCAATGCGGCAAATAGCATGATGCACGACGGCAACGGATGGCATTGGGGTTTTGGATTTTTGAGCAGGGATGTTCTTATGCCGCGAAGCCCAGGGAAGGGCGGGAGCGACCGGGCACTGGGGATTGGGTATCCTCTTCTGGGTGACCGTGATCTCGCTTATCGCCGCGTTGGTCAAATATGTGCTCGGAGGCCGCAAGTAACAGAGTAGACGTCATTCGCATACATTGTTATTCGATATTCAAGGAGGGTAAGAATAATGAAAAGAATACTTGTTTATATCTCAGCGTTTGCGCTGTTTAATCCGTTTGTCGCCAACGCCGAATTGCAGATGTATGTTCCCACGGGGACAGCCAATGACCTGGTGATTATTGATCTCAACACCGACAAAGTCACCGGCCGCATCCCGGAGCTGGAAAACGCCCACGGCCTGGCGGCCAGTCCCAACAGCGACTACCTGGTGGCCGGCAGCATGCAGCCGATAGGGACTGGTGTGGTGAGTGGCGCGACCAAACCGTCGGCGGTGAGCGAGGCTGAGCATGCGGCTCATCACGCAGCCGGTTCGCCGGAATCCGGTACCACGACTCCCAGTTATGTTTCCATTGTCCATCCCGAACACGGCCATGTCATGCGCCGTGTCGCCGTGCGTGGCATCACCCACCACACGGCTGTGTCGCCGGATGGAGTCGTCGCCATCGCCGTGCATTCCGGCGCGGGCGGAATTTCGGTCATTGATCTGGTATCCATGTCGGTGGTGAAGGAAGTCCAGACCGGACGATCACCCAATTACGCCTTGTTCAGCAGTGATGGAGGCCGCCTCTATGTCTCTAACGCCTTCTCTGGCACGGTGAGTGAGATCAATGTCAGTGACTGGACCGTCAAACGTGAATTGGCTGTCGGCAAAGAGCCGGAACATATGGCGCTGTCGTCAGATGATAAGAAACTGTTTGTGGCCAACGTCGGCGACGGGCAGGTGGTCGCGGTGGATCTGAACAGTGGAAAAATTCGCAAGCGCTACACCGTGGGCCGGGAGCCACATGGTATCGATGTCTCTAACGACGGTCGCTGGTTATTCGTTACCAGTAAAGGCGACGGAAAACTCCTGCGTTTCGATCTGCAAAGTGGTGAGCAACGAGCCGTTGATTTGCAGCCCGCGCCTTATCACCTCGACTACGTCGATGCCGTGAACAAACTCTATGTCTCCAGCCGCAAGGAACCGAAGATCTGGGTTATCGACCCACAGGCGTTGGCGGTGCGGGGCGAGATCGCCATTGGTAAGGGCGTTGCGCACCAGATGGTGATTCTCAACCGTAAGGGGAAATGACAATGGAACAGCGTAATGATGGGGAGCATCATTCTCACGTGGTCGCGACCACCGCGCGCGATCCTGTCTGCGGCATGACCGTGGAGCCGGCCAAGGCGGCGGCACAGGCGGAGCATGACGGTAGTCGCTATTACTTTTGTTCCCAACACTGCCACGACAAATTTATCGAACAACCCTCACATTACACCGGAACCGGTCAGGCCGGGCGCAAGGCGCCGCCGGAAGCTGAAGCAGCGATTTTCACCTGCCCCATGCATCCCGAGGTAGAACAACCGGGGCCGGGCGCCTGCCCGAAATGCGGTATGGCCCTGGAGCTGAAGGGGGTTCCCGCCCCGACCACAAACACCGAATACACCTGCCCCATGCATCCTGAAATTGTGCAGGATCATCCGGGCAACTGCCCCAAGTGCGGCATGGCGCTGGAGCCGCGCACGGCCACAGCGGGAGAAGAGGACGACGCGCAGGGACGCGCTAGTGTCGCGGGAGGCAGGAAGCCGGGAGCGACCAACGCCGAGCTGCGCGACATGAGCCGCCGCTTCTGGGTCAGCACGGTGCTGGCCATCCCAGTGCTGTTCAGCGCCATGGGCGCGGAGTTCTGGCCGGAGGCATTCGCGGAGGTTGTCGCACCACGCATGCGCCAATGGCTGGAACTGTTGCTGGCCACACCGGTGGTGCTGTGGGGCGGCTGGCCCTTCTTTGTGCGCGGCTGGCAATCGCTGGTTACGCGCAATCTCAATATGTTCACCCTCATCGGTCTCGGTATTGCGGTGGCCTGGAGTTACAGCATGGTGGCCGCGCTGGCGCCGGGTATTTTTCCGCCTTCGGTATTCAACGAGATGGGCGTAGTGCCGGTGTATTTCGAGGCCGCGGCGGTGATCACCGCGCTGGTGCTGCTGGGGCAGGTGCTGGAACTGCGCGCCCGCTCGCGCACCAATGCGGCCATCAAGTTGCTGTTAGGCCTGGCGCCGAAGACGGCGCGCATCGTGCGCGACGATGGCCGCGAGGAGGACATTGCGCTGGAACAGGTGCAACTCGGTGACAAACTGCGTATCCGCCCCGGCGAGAAAGTGCCGGTGGACGGCACGGTGGTGGAGGGTGCAAGCCACGTGGATGAATCCATGGTCACCGGCGAGCCCATCCCGGTGGAAAAAATTGCAGGCGAAAAAGTCATCGGTGCGACGGTGAACGGCACGGGCGGTTTATTGATGGTGGCGGAGAAGGTGGGCGCTGATACCCTGCTGGCGCAGATTGTCCAGATGGTGGCCGAGGCGCAACGCTCGCGCGCCCCTATACAAAAGCTGGCGGATGTGGTGGCCGGTTATTTCGTCCCGGTGGTGGTGCTCATCGCCGTTGCTGCATTCATGGTGTGGTATGCCGTCGGGCCGGAGCCGCGCCTGGCCTATGCGGTGATCAACGCCGTGGCGGTGCTGATCATTGCCTGCCCCTGCGCCCTGGGCCTGGCCACGCCCGTGTCCATCATGGTGGGCACCGGCCGCGGCGCCACCATGGGCGTGCTGTTCAAGAACGCCGAGGCATTGGAGGTGATGCGCAAGGTGGACACCCTGGTGGTGGACAAGACCGGGACCCTCACCGAGGGACATCCGGAGCTGGTGAGTGTGACGCCGGCGCAAGGCTTCGACGAAGCGGAGATCGTGCGCCTGGCCGCCAGCGTCGAGCGCGCCAGTGAGCATCCGCTGGCCGCCGCCATTGTGCGGGGCGCCGAAAGACGTGATCTCGAGTTGGCGCCGTCCAACGACTTCCAATCGGTGACCGGCAAAGGTGTGACCGGCCTGGTGGACGGCCGCAAGGTCGCTCTGGGTAATATCAAATTGTTGGAGGATCTCGGCATTGAGGTGGGCGATCTGCCAACGCAAGCCGACGCCCTGCGCAGCGAAGGCCAGACCGTGATGTTCCTGGCCGTGGATGGCCGCGCCGCCGGCCTCATCGGTGTGGCCGATCCCATCAAGGAGACCACACCCGAGGCCATCCGTTTTCTGCACGAAGAAGGCATCGAAATCGTCATGCTCACCGGCGACAGCCGCAAGACCGCCGAGGCGGTGGCCGGCAAGCTGGGCATCGACCGGGTGCAGGCCGAGGTGTTGCCGGATCAGAAGGCTGCCGTGGTCAAGCAGTTGCAGGCCGAAGGCCGCATCGTCGCCATGGCGGGCGACGGCATCAACGACGCGCCCGCCCTGGCCCAGGCCCAGGTGGGTATCGCCATGGGCACCGGCACCGACGTGGCCATGGAAAGCGCCGGCGTCACCCTGGTCAAGGGCGACCTGCGCGGCATCGTACGCGCCAGGCGGCTGTCTCGCGCCACTATGCGTAATATACGCCAGAACCTGTTCTTCGCCTTCATCTATAACTCACTGGGCGTGCCGGTAGCCGCCGGAGTGCTGTATCCGTTTTTTGGATTATTGCTTTCGCCCATGATCGCCGCAGCGGCCATGAGCTTCAGTTCGGTGTCGGTAATTACCAATGCCCTGCGTCTGCGTAAGGTCCAGCTTTGAGGGGTAGGGTGGGCATTGCCCACCATTGCATTGAGCCGATGTGTTGTGGGCGATACCCACCCAATGGAACGGGGTCATCACTGGAACGGGGTCATTGCTTGACTTTGCACTTCCATCATTGGAACGGGGTCATTGCTTGACTTTGCACTTCCATTATTCAGCATTGGAACGGGGTCATCATTGGAACGGGGTCATTGCTTGACTTTGCACTTCCATTATTCAGTATTTCAGAGGAGTACAAAGTCAAGCAATGACCCCATGTCGATGTTTTGAAACCCCTGTGAAATCAATATCTCGCCTACATGGATGTAGGTGAGGGGCGTGAGCAGGAAGCGGAAGCTTTGCACCATGCATCCACGTTTAAGCCACGGATTCAGGATACATTTATGCAATGCCTTTAGGAGTTGAATTCAGAGTATGAAAAAAGAAATCACCATCATTGGCAACGGATTTGCGTCATTGTTTTTTATTCAATATTTTCTTGTGCTGCCGGTTTTCCCGTTTTTTACCGGGTTCTTTCGCCGGCTTTATTCCAGGTACGATATTACGCTTATCGGCAATGGCAACTTCACTTACTTCCCGGCGATTCCGGAATTCATCACCCGGAAAAAGAGCAGGCGAGATGTCTGCATTGATATCCGTCCGTTTTTGTGCCGTAGAAATATTCGTTTTGTCGAGGGCGTTGTCACGGACATACGGGATAGCGGAAGAACCGTTATCGCCAACGGGGAGGCTTATAAAAACGATGCGCTGTTTATAGGCATCGGACCGGCGTTTCTGGAAGACGATATCCCTGGCACCAAGGAACACACGTTCTCACCGTGTAACGGTCCGGATGAAATGGAAACATTTATGCGTAGCCTGGAATCCATGAACAAGGGGGTCATTTATCTGGGATTCAAGATTAACAAACAGGACGGATTCGCGGCTGGTCGTGGAGGGCAAATGTACGAGTGCGCGTGCCTGCTGGATTTTGCCTTAAAAGAAAGACGGCTGCGGGATAACTTCGAGATTCATTTTTTCTCGCCGGATATCGAGCCTGGTGAGACCGGCGGGATCACAGACCGGATGCGTGAACGGGGAATCACTCTTGACTATGGTTACGAACCGACGGAATTCGTCGCGGGTGGAATGCTTGATAAAGGCGGCGCGTTTCGTCAGGCCGACCTGATCCTCTATTCACCGGGGATAACCGGTTCCAGGCTGGTTCGAAAATCCTGCCTTTCCGTTTCCGCCGGCGGGCAAATCGATGTAGACAAATACGGGCAGGTAAAAGGACTGAGCAATGTCTTCGCCGCCGGGGATTGCGCCAGCCATGAGAATCCGCCGCCGTGGGTGCCGCACCAGGCACATATGGCGCAATTTCGCTCCCAGGCCGCGGCAAAAAATATGCAAGCCGTGTTAAAGGGTACTGCACCTGACAGAACCTACCGGTATGAGCTCTCTTGCATTCTCAATATGGAGAATGATGCGATGTGGTTGCATATGGCATTGGACAATAAGCCACCGTTCTGGAACCTGTTTCCCCGACATTCAAAAAGATTGATCGGCGTAAAAAACATGTTCGAAAAACTCTACCTGTTTTATCTGCGCTATTTGTGAGTCGGTTAACCTATTTATGTTAAGGGGTTCAAGTATTGCGGATATTTCGAGCGACAGGGCGTTGCGACTAGACCGTGTGAAATATTCTGTCGCTGTAAAGACGATCTGATTCAGCGATTCAGTTCGCCACTATAAAGTAGGGGCAACCATTGGAACAATATAAAGCAAACAGTTTGACGCTTATCGGCGCGGTCGCCATGGGCACCGGCGTGATGATCGGTGCCGGGATATTCGCGTTGACCGGGCAGGTGGCCGAGCTGGCGGGTGACCTGTTTCCCATCGCCTTTTTTGTAGCGGCGATAGTGGTCGCTTTCAGTGCTTACTCCTACATTAAAATGTCCAACGCCTATCCCTCGTCCGGCGGCATTGTCATGTATCTGGAAAAGGCGTACGGACCCGGGATAAACACCGTTTTCTGTGCCTTGCTCATGTATTTTTCGATGGTCATTAACCAAAGCCTGGTTGCGCGGACGTTTGGCGCCTATAGCCTGCAGCTGTTCGATGTCGAGCCGGGCAGTGTGCTTGTGCCGCTGTTGGGTGTTGCGCTGCTGGTGTTCGCCTTTGTGGTGAACATCGCGGGCAATCGTTTGATCGGGACATTTTCCCTGGTGATGGCGGTGGTCAAAATCGGCGCGGTCGCTATGTTTGCGATCGTCGGGCTGTGGCTGGCGGATTTTTCTTTCGCCAGTGTGTCGGTGGATACCACGGCGACAAGCCCCGGCGCATTCCTGGCATCACTGGCGCTGGCCATCCTGGCCTACAAGGGGTTTACCACCATCACCAACAGTGGCGCGGAGATCGTCGATCCGCATCGCAATGTGAGTCGAGCGATCGTCATTTCCATTAGCATCTGCGCGATGCTTTATGTGCTGGTCGCCCTGGCCGTGGCCAGTAACCTGGCTCTTCCGGAAATCATCAAGGCCAAAGATTTTGCCCTGGCGAAGGCGGCACGACCGGCGGTGGGTGATTTCGGTCTGTGGTTCACGGTGGCGCTGGCGATTGTCGCTACAGTATCCGGTGTGATTGCCAGCGTGTTTGCGGTATCGCGCGTACTGGCCATGTTGACGGAAATGAAACTGGTGCCACACCGTCATTTCGGTATGCCCGGCAACCTTCAGAAACACACGCTGGTTTACACCATCGTTATTGCTATAGCCTTGACCGTATTCTTCGATCTAAGCCGAATCGCCTCGCTGGGCGCCATCTTCTACCTGGTCATGGATATCGCCGTGCACTGGGGAGTGTTACGCCATCTGCGTACTGACGTCGGGGCCAATCCCTTTATTCTGGGCAGCGCCATTATTCTGGATGTCATTGTGTTGGGGGCGTTCATTGTGGTGAAGGCACAGACCGATATGCTGGTGGTGGTCGTGTCGTTATTGGCCATGCTGCTTATTTTCGCCGGCACCAAACTGTTCTTGCGGTCAAAGGCAAGGGAAAATGGTCAGTCATCTCATTGAAACAAACCACAGGCCCTGCGCATGCTGATCACACTGAGTGCCACCCTGGTGCTGGTTATTTTTTAAAGGGAACGGGGTCATTAAAGGGAACGGGGTCATTGCTTGACTTTACACTTCCATTATTCAGTGTTTCAGAGGAGTGCAAAGTCAAGCAATGACCCCATGTTGCTACAAAGTCAAGCAATGACCCCATGTTGCTAATGACCCCATGTTGCTACTGTATTTGCGGCGCTCGCCCTGGGGCAGGCGCGTGTCCCACAGATCCACGATGAACGGCCGCCCAGTTGGATTCATCTGAAGGAAAGAAGAGCACAAAAAAAACACCATTTGTTGAGTTGTTGTTCCATCAACTTGCAGGCGCTGGTCATTTCCTGTGCGGTCAGCAACAGATCGCTGCCACTGGCATGTTCACCGTAATCAATTCTTTTCATTCTCTTTGTTGTGCCAAACCCTTAATACGTAGATTATTTTATCGGTGATAAGGTAACGTACTGTATAGTTGCCTATGCAAAGATCGCGGATTCTCTCCGGGTCGGATGCTTTCATGACGGGCAGACCAATTTTTGGAAATTGCTTCAGCTTATCGACACCCTCTTGTAGGTTTATAGCAATTCGACGGGCTGCGAATGGATTTTTGACCTCTACAAATTCCACCACTCTGTGGAGATCATCGACGGACTCCGGCGAATACCTAATCTTCATGATTTAGGTGGCGATTTGCGAGTGTTGGTGCCCCAGCTATTCAGCCAGGCATTCACATCCTCTTCATCAATAGATTTACCTGCCTTTATGGATTCAAGTGCTTCGAGGGTATCCTGCCATCTTGAATCTTCCAGGGATTGCCTCGCAAGAAATTCTTTAATTGCTTGATTTATGAGATAATTTTTACTCCTATCAAGCTTTTTGGAAAGAACTTCCAGGGGCTTTTCCACTTCATCCGCTATCCTGATACTCGTAATGCTCATGATTCCAACCTCGCTGTAGTGATATGTATTACATATTAGTACAGCGAAGACATCATGGCTAGAGGAATTTAGACACGGTAGGAACGCAAGAGCACCAGACTTCAGCGGCCAGTGTCGATTTCATAAACGAAATACCTCTATGGTTGTGAACGGGTTAAGGATGTGATCGGCCGTTGTTTTTGAAAAACGGGGTAGTGGATGGGCGTGGTATTCTCGTAACCGATGCGTTTGCGCCGCGCCTCGTCCAGCAGGTGATAGTGCACCTGCGCTTCGATGACGGTGGCGGTTTTTGCCTGGTTTTCCGACAGGTCGATGGCGTATTCGCGGGTTTCGCCCCGAGGCAGGCGGGTGTCCCATAGATCCACAATAAACGGTCGCCACATTACGGTGCGCTTGAGGACGGCCTGCTCTTCGTTGAGCACCTGGCCCTGCCCGTCCAGCACGCGCAGGCGCACGGTCAGGTGGCGGTCCGGCGTGCCCGTGGGGATGTGGTGCGCCGCGCCGGTGTTGGCGAGGGTCAGGGTGAAGCGGCGTTTGTCGGGGTCGCTATTTGTCGTTTCATCGAAGCGGATGCTTAGTCCGTTTTTCACCATGTCGGGATCGTGACCGCCGCGCCACAGGTGGCGACGAGACGGCCGTGTCGGGCCACCGGGAACCAGCGGGCGCTCCACCAGGGGCATGTGGCAGTCCACGCAACCCAGGGCGGCGACGGTTTTGGTCGTCATATCACCGCTGTCTTCAGGAAAGGCCATGCCCCGGCTGGTTTGAATCTCCGCCACCGTGCCGCAGGGTGGGAATTTGAAGAAGGTGTCCCAGCGCTCGCCGGAGACCACATGGCAGCGCACGCAGATGCGGTTCGGATCGTCGAGTTTTTCCACCGGGTGGGGCGCGGCGGTGTCGCCCATTACGCCGAGAATCTTTCTATCGCGATAATGACAGACATTGCAGGTCACGCCCTCGTGTTGCAGGGCGGGGTCGAAGTCCGGGTTGGGTTGCAGGATCGGGTCCCATTTCTCCGCGTCGTTGAAACCCGTGACCGTGAATTCCTGCTGCCGGTCCAGCGGGATGTGGCAGTTTTTGCAGATCTGCGGCGAACCGTCGAAGCGCCAGTCTACCTGAAAGTAGGGGTCCGTCCAGGCCTGGCTGTGGATAGTGGTGGACCATTCGTCATAAACATCGCGATGGCATGTGGCGCATTCCTCGGCGCGCAAGGTGGGAAACATGGCCGGCGCCGTGCTGGTATCGGTAGGGCGTTCAAAGGCGGGCGAGACGATAAATACCTGCATGGGTCGCAGGAAGCGCCAGCCGAGAAAGATCACGGCGAGCACGAGGAGGACAAGCAGAATATTTCGCTTCAGACTTCGCATTGATGACCTGCTGTATCCGCCGCGTCAAAGGCAATCGATTGCGGGTCCACCGGGACCGGCGTGGTTTCGGCCCGAGTCAGCAAGGAGCCATTGCGATAAACCCGCAACTCACCCGCCCTGAAGGCCTGCCAGGGTTCATCGGTTAATGGCTCGGTGGATATCTGCACGAGCCTGGTGCCGTTGATCCCGCTTACCAGCACGTGCAGCCGGTCATGACCATAGGCGATCAGGTGCGCGCCATCAGACAACAGGAAATTAAACTGGCCAAGCGAGGTAATCCACTCAGCCCTGTTCGCCACACTATCGAACCACGCGGTGGGATCCGTTAGCAAGGCATCAAAGCCTTGGGCGATGCGATCCAGTAGATGGCAGAAGGCGTGTTCAGAGTCGGTCAGTCCGGCGGGTACGCAAGTCCCCCTGAGACGTGTCTCATCCGCCAGCAGGATGCTGGGCACCAGGCCGTTGTGGGCAAACACCCACTCTTTTTTACAACAGTGGTGCATAAAGGGATGGGTGTTGAGGTAATTGACAATGGCAGGGTGCCGCGCCTTGCGCACATGGCCGATCAGCAAATCGGTATTCATCTTGTTTGCCAGCCTCGTCAGCAGGCGGCTGCCGCAGGCGGACGTGGTTTCCTTGACGATCTGAAAGGCGTTTGGTTGCGTGCCGGAACAATCATGATACGCCAGTCCCCAGCCGTCGGGATTGTCCGCCTCGGCGCCGCCGCGTTGGCGGAACCGCAACAAGGCGGATTCTATCCCCACCGGGGCGCTGCTGCTCATGCCATAGAGTTCACACATGTTTTGATGCTTCGCGGCTCAAAACCACTCAAACAGCCAGTATTTCTCGAAGGCCACCTTGCCCAGGTGCAGGGTGCGGCCCGGCTGGTTGAGTTTGATCTGCGGCGCGGGCTCGGCGTAGAAATTGCCGCGGCCCAGGCCGGCCTTGCCGTCGCCGGTCTCCAGAAAGCATTCACCGTGGCCATCGAAATTTTTGGGCTCGCCCGCTCCGGTGATCTCACCAATCAGGTTATGCGCTACTACCTCGGCCTCGCCGTGGGCGAACACGCCGGCCTTGGGCAGGGGCTTGCCGATAGCGAGGGGGATGCCGGTCACATCGCCGATGGCGTAGACGCCGGGGAATTTGGTGGCGAGGTTTTGTTTGTTCACCGGCACCCAGCCGGATTCGCCGGTGAGGCCGGCGTCGATGACCACTTGCGGCGCGCGGTGCGGCGGCACGTAGGCCAGCAGGTCGAAGTCGGCGCTCGCACCGTTGGCGAAGTGCAGCTTGCCGGGCTCGACTTGCGTGACCGCGTGCTCGGGAAAATAGCCGATGCCTTTGGCTTCCACCATGGCGCGGATTTGTTTCGAGTTCTCCGGCCCGGCCAGGGCCATGGGTCCGGGTTCGGGCGAATAGACATCGATGCTCACGGCGTCGCGCACCTTGCGCTTGCGCAGGTCGTATTCCAGCAGCATGGCCGCCTCGTAGGGCGCTGCCGGGCACTTGAAGGGAATGGCGCTCACCAGCACCGCGAGGCGGCCTTCGCGCACATCGAGACGCGCGTCGCGCAAGGATTCGGCGCCCGCCAGGGTGTAGAAATTGTGCCCGGCCTCGGCAAGGCCGGGGATGGTCTCGGGCGCCAGTTCCGCGCCGAGAGCGATGATCAGGTAGTCGGCGGTGAGTGTCTCACCATTTACCGTTACGGTTTTTTGCGCGGCGTCGATGCGCTCCACCTCACCCTGAATGCGTTCGACACCGAGCTTGTCCAGCTTGGACAGCGGACGGGAGATTTTCTCGGGGGTGCGGGTGCCGGTCATCAGCCATAGGAATGAGGGCTGGAAAACATAGTTGGATTCGCGTTCCACCAGGATTACCCGGTGCCCGCTTGGCAGTTTTTTACGCAGCCGTGTGGCGGCCACCACGCCGCCGATGCCGCCGCCGAGGATGAGTATGGTTTTTTCTTGAGTCATCGCACCGTGCTCCTTAGTGTTCGAGATCGCGTTTCTTTTGTTCAAATTCTTCCCGCTCGATTTCACCGCGCGCATAACGTTCTTCGAGAATCTGCCGCGCGGTTTTCGAGGGCGGCGCACCGCCTGCCCCTGAGGAACCCGCCAGCCATTTGACGATGGCGACGATGCCCAAAATCACCAGCGCCCAGAACAGAATCATAAAGAACCAGCCGAAGCCCATGCCCCAGCCCCAGTTACCCATGTCGTGAAACATCGTCATGTCCTCCTTGTAGTGTTGCCCATCACTGCGCGGAGATTAAGGCCCGCCGCTCCAGAGTGCGCAGATAGACGCGAATACGTTTGGCGTTGGCGCCGCGGTCGACGCGGCCCAGGCGGGCTGTGCCGGGCCGCGATCAGCCCCAGCAGGGCCGTGATGGACATACGTTTCGTCACTACAGGTTTTCCCTTGTGTGTGCGATGTCAGAATTTATAATTCCCGATCGCGCTGCTTTTGTTGGTGTTCCTGCACCCAGAGCGAGGCAGACGTCGTGTAGAGCCTCGGCGCCCGCCCGGGTACGGAAGCTGCGCCCGCCCTGGAGCATCTCACCCTTTACCGTTACAGACTTGTGCTGTGCAGGGTCGATGTATTCCACCTCGCCCTGTCTGTTTTCAGAGTCCGATCTTGCTCGCCTCAACGCCGCGGTCGCCTATGCGATTCAGGAGGGCTTCGGAACTGGTTTGCGCCGGGTTGTATTCCAGGGTCAGCAGGTGGGGATGTTCAGCGCTGAAATGCACCGAGATCACACCATCAATGTCGCGCAGGTCAGTTTCTAATAGGGAACGTTCCTTGTTGGACAGATCCGGATGTACGTTAATCAAGATGTCTACCATATCCATGGCGGTCTCCTTTTTAATGGCAGGGGAAAGAGAAAAGGGTAAAGATGAAAGTATTTAAAACACTAGTACCTTGTCGGCATCAACGGTGGCGGCGGCGAGGGTGGCCATGTCACTGCGTGTTGCACCTTCGATGACATCGTCGTCGGTCAGGCCGCGGGCGTCCATGCAGGTGCCGCACAGCAGTACGCGATTGCCCGTGCCGCGGGCCGCGGCCTTGAGCATGAGCTCGATGTTGTAATAGCCGGAGGGCGGCTTCTGTCCGTGCCGGGCGCAGGTGACCGCATCGGCCATCAGGAACAGTGTCAGCGCCATGTCGGGGTCGTGCTTGCTCAGGCTCTTGGCCAGCCGCAGGGCATTGTAGGAGCGCTCCGTGCCGTAGGGGGCATCGTTGAGAATGACGAGGATCTTCATGCGGGTTCTCCTTGTGTCTGCGTAGGAAAGCCGTTGGCGTTCCATTCCGTCATGCCGCCCTTGCAGACGTGCACGTCGGCGAAGCCCTGACGGGCCAGTAATTTCGCGGCCTGGCTGGAGCGGCGGTCGGTGCGGCAGACCAGGGCGATGGGGCGTTCCTCAAAATCGCCCAGTTCCACCAGCCGGTCGGCCAGCGCCTCTAATGGGATGTTGACGGCACCGGCGATGTGCCCCTGTTCGCCCACAAAGTCCGCCGCGCTGCGTACATCCAGTACCAGTACATCTTCTCCGCCATCCAGGCGTTGTTTCAGCTCCGGGATGCTGAGCATGGGCCGTTGCCGCAGCCGGCCGATGAGCCGCGGCAGGAAGGCGACCACCGCCAGCAGGGCCAGCGCCAGCAGGCCTTTCTGGATCATGCCGCTGCCGCCGGCCACGGCCTCGCGCCCGGCGTATCCCAGGTAAGTGTAGGCCAATGCGCCGGGCAGCATGCACAGATATGAGGCGATGATGTAGTGCGAGAGCCTGATGCGCGTCAGGCCCAGGGCGTAATTGAGCAGGTTGAACGGGAACAGCGGTACCAGGCGCACAAAGGCGACGAAACGCCAGCCCTCACCTTCCACGCCTTGCTTGAGTTGTTGCAGGCGGCCGCCGGTCTTTTTTTCCACCCACGCGGAGGCGAGGTAACGGGAGACGAGAAAGGCCAGCGTGGCGCCGAGGGTCGCCCCGGTGAGGTTGTAGAGCGTGCCCAGCACCGGCCCGAACAGCGCGCCGCCGGCCAGCGTCAGCACCGAACCGGGCAGGAACAACACCGTGCCCAGTGCGTAGATCAGCATGAACAGCAGCGGCCCGGCGGGGCCGGCATCTCTCACCCAGATTTCGAGTGCGGCGGCGTCGAAGGCCTCGCGGTTGATGACGGCCAGGGCGATGCCGACGATCAACAATATAAACAGGACGATGCGAAAAAATTTCATGATTCGTTAATTCCAGTGTTGGTTCTCACTCCCTCTCCCCTAAATAGGGGAGAGGGTTGGGGTGAGGGGTATGGGTTCGATGTTACACCCTCACCCTGGCCCTCTCCCTCAAGGGAGAGGGAATACTCTTTTCGATCACGGCTGTGTTGCTCGCCGAGTTATTCATTTCCGTCCTTGCTCCACTCTCTACGGTTAATCGCATAACCGGAAATCTTGCCCACGAAGGGCAGCGCCAGCATGCCGGGCAGTTGGTCCACCTGTTTCGCGTCGCGGTATTTATGGATGCCGATGGTCATGCCCTCGTGGCCGCCGCGCGGCTGGGGGATGTAGGTGCCGAACACGCGGTCCCAGAGGGAGAGATTGAAGCCGAAGTTGCTGTTGGCCTCGTTGTCCTCCACCGAGTGGTGCACGCGGTGGAAGTCCGGCGTCACCACGAACAGCCGCAGCACACGGTCCAGACCCAACGGCAGGCGCACGTTGCTGTGGTTGAACATGGCCATGGCATTCAGCACCACCTCGAAGATCACCACCGCCACCACTGGCGCGCCCAGAACCACGATGGTGGCGAACTTGATGAGCATGGAGAGGATGATCTCGATGGTGTGAAAACGCGCCCCGGTGGTGACGTCGAAATCGAGGTCGGCGTGGTGCACCCGGTGCAGGCGCCAGAGGGTGGGCACGGCGTGTACCAGCACGTGCTGCAGGTAGATGATGAAGTCCATGGCGACGACAGACACCACGACAGCCAGAACGAAGGGGACTTCGAAATAGTTGAGCAGGCCCCAGCCGTGTTCGGCGGCGAAGGCGGCCACACCCACGGCGGCGGCGGGGAAGATCAGCCGCAACACCACGCTGTTGAGCACCACCAGCCCCAGGTTGTTGGTCCAGCGCACGGCCTTGGACACCGTCAGGGCGCGGCGCGGGGCGACGATCTCCCACAGCCCCATCACCGCGAGCACGCCGAAAAAGAAGCCCAGGCGGATGGCCGGTTCATATTGCATGATGTAATCAGAGACTGACATGGAACATACCTCGCATTATTCAAGCCTTCGTTTGAATAAGCTAGCACGCCGCTTTCTTGTATTCAAGAGATTATTTGAATACTCTGTAATAGAGTAACAATTCTGGAGTGTAGGGCATGGCTAGTTTCAAGAAAGACCTTTTCGCGCAGTTCGCGCACATCGCCAAGGCCATGGCCAGCGGTCACCGGCTGGAGATGCTGGAGTTTCTGGCCCAGTGCGAGTATTCGGTGGACGACCTGGCCGGAGTCATGGGCCTGAGCGTGGCCAATACCTCCCACCATTTGCAGCAGCTGCGCCACGCCGGGCTGGTGACCACCCGCAAGGAGGCGCAGCGCGTCTTCTATCGCCTCAGCGGCGGCGATGTGGTGGAGCTGCTCACCAGTCTGCGCCAGGTGGCCGAACGGCACCTGGCCGAGGTCCATCAGCTGGTCGATACCTTTCTGGTCAGCAAGGACAGCATGGAACCCATCCCCCGTGGCGAACTGCTGGAGCGCGCCCGTCAGGGCCTGGTCATCGTGCTGGATGTGCGGCCACCCGACGAATACGCCGCCGGCCACGTGCCCGGCGCGGTCAATATCCCCCTCGCCGAACTGGAACAGCACCTGTCGGAACTCGATCCGCGCCAGGAGGTGGTCGCCTACTGCCGCGGCCCCCACTGCGTGCTGGCCTTCGACGCCGTCGCCCGGCTGCGGGAGAGCGGCATCACGGCGCACCGCATGGAAGACGGCTTCCCGGAATGGCGGCAGGCGGGGTTGCCGGTGGAGACTAATAACTGAGTGCTGAGTGCTGAGTGCTGAGTGCTGAGTGCTAAGTGCTAAGTGTGTAGGGTGCAATACCCGAAGGGCATTGCGCCGCATGAAATACCTCCCAAAGCAGAATCGTTAGGGATCTGTTTAGTTTTGGTATGTAGGAGGTCAGCCCCCTGGCCGATGGGTCGGGTTGTTGCGGTCGTTGGGAGGGAATCGCCGAGAGGGCTCGGCTCCTACAGGGATTTGTTCAGTTTTGGTATGTAGGAGGTCAGCCCCCTGGCCGATGGGTCGGGCTGTTGCGGTCGTTGGGAGGGAATCGCCGAGAGGGCTCGGCTCCTACAGGGATTTGTTTAGTTTTGGTATGTAGGAGGCCAGCCCCCTGGCCTCGGTTATTGCGCCCGGGGAAGAGATCGTTAGTTGACCGGGACAGGGACACAGGATAGCGTGCACGGCACCGATTGGAAAAAAACCGAACCGGGCTGATGACAAACGCATTCCACCACCATCTTCATCAACAACATTCGCCACTACGCACGATGACCCCTGTCGAAACCACGTCGCCCCTGCCCACTATTGACCCCGTTGCCTCATGAATCGTCTGCGACGCATTTTATTGCCGCTGCTGGTGCTGGCGGCCGGCATTGCGGCCGGGGTGGTGCTGATGGCCACGGGGCCGGAGGTCAAACGCATCCCGCTGGTGCAGTCCCCGCCGGTGGTGGAGACCCGGGTGGTGGTGCCGGAGGACTATCAGGTCACGGTGCACAGCCAGGGGACGGTGGTGCCGCACACCCAGAGCACACTGATCCCCGAGGTGGCGGGGCGGATCGTGGCCATCGGGGAGAATTTTCGCAGTGGCGGCAGTTTTCGCGCCGGCGAGACCCTGTTCAGGATCGCCGCGGAGGATTACCGCAACGCCATCATAATCGCCCGTGCGGACCTCGCCCGCGCCCGGCTGGCCCTGGCCCAGGAGCAGGCCCTGGCCCAGCATGCGCGGGAGGACTGGGAAAAACTGGGTCGCAGCGATCCTCCCTCGGACCTGACCCTGCACAAGCCGCAGGTCGCCAGCGCCACGGCCGAGCTGGCCGCCGCCGAGGCGCGCCTGCAACAGGCCGAGCGCAACCTCGCGCGCACCGAGGTCCGCGCCCCCTATGCCGGGCGGATTCTGGAAAAGGCGGTGGATGTGGGACAGTACGTCGCCCCCGGCACGGTGGCGGCAACCCTCTATGCGACCGACACGGCCGAGGTCCGCCTGCCCCTCACTGATGCCCAGCTGGCCCTGGTCACCTTGCCCGATGACGGTGGGCAGCAGGCCCCGGTGACCCTCAGCGCCCGGCTCGGCAACACCCGCCATCAGTGGCAGGGCCGCCTGGTGCGTACCGATGGCGCCATCGACACCGCCAGTCGGCAGCTGTTCGTGGTGGCGCAGATCGACCGGCCCTTCGCCCCGGTCGGCGCCACCCCCGGCCTGAAAATCGGCCAGTTTGTGGAGGCGGAGATCCTCGGCCGGCCGCTGACGGGGGTATTTGTACTGCCGCGTGTGGCGGTGGAGGCGGGCGACGAGGTGCTGGTGGTGACGGCCGACCGCCGCATTGAACGGCGCGCCGTGCAGGTCGCCCTGCGCAAGGGCGAGCAGGTGATCGTCAGCGCCGGGCTGGCTGCGCAGGAGCGGATTTCGCTGACCCCCATGCCTTTTGCCCGCAACGGTACGGCGGTGGCCGTGGCCGGCGAGGCGCCAAAGGGCGAGCGGGAATATCCCCCCCTGCCGGTGTTGTCGCACTAAGCCGCGCCGCCTCCCATCGTGTCAACGACCACCTTGAAGGACCACTAGCCATGCACGGCATGATCAGCTGGTTCGCCCGCAACCCGGTGGCCGCCAATCTGCTGATGGTGGTGATCCTCGCGCTGGGGGGACACGCCGCGCTGAACCGTATCCCGCTGGAGGTGTTTCCCTCGTTTGAGACCGACGTGGTGACCATCGGCCTCACTTATCGTGGCGCCACCCCGGCGGAGGTGGAGCAGGCGCTGGTGATCCGCGTCGAGGAGGCCATCGCCGACCTGGACGGCATCAAGGAGATCACCTCCAGCGCCAGCGAGGGCACCGCACGCATTCGGGTGGAGGTGCTCAAGGACACCGATCCGCATCAGCTGCTGGAAGACATCAAGACCCGGGTGGATGCCATCACCACCTTCCCCGATGAGGTGGAGCGCGCCGCGTACAGCGTGGTAGTGTTCCGCCGCGAGGTGATCAGCGTGGTCGTCTCCGCAGAAGGGAAGGGGGACCAGTCCGAGCGTGAGCTGCGCCGTTATGGCGAACAGGTGCGTGACGAACTGGCGGCCCTGCCGCTGCTGAATCAGGTGGAGCTCAGTGCGGTACGGGCGCCGGAGATCAGCATCGAGCTCAGCGAGCAGGCGCTGAATCGCTACGACCTCACCTTCGATGCGGTCAGCCAGGCGATACAGCGCGCCTCGGTCGACCTGCCGGCCGGCTCGATCCGCACCGAGGGCGGCGAGATCATGCTGCGCACCCAGGGCCAGGCCTACCGGGGCGATGACTTTGCCGCCATCGTGCTGCGGGCTCGTGCCGATGGCTCGCGCCTGACGGTGGGCGATGTGGCCACCATTCGCGACGGTTTCGAGCAAGAGCCCCTGTTCATGGACTTCAACGGTAAGCCCGGTGTGCTGGTCAATGTGTTTCGCACCGGCAACCAGAGCGCCCTGACCATCGGCCAGGTGGTGAAGGACTACATCGCCCAAAAACGCCCGCAACTGCCGGCCACGGTGTCGCTGGGAGAATGGAACGACCGTTCGCGCATCGTCAAGCTGCGCCTGCAGACCCTGCTGGACAGCGCCTGGCAGGGCGGCCTGCTGATCTTCCTGATCCTGGCGCTGTTCCTGCGCATCTCGGTGGCGCTGTGGGTGTGCGTGGGCATCCCGATCAGTTTTATGGGCGCGCTGCTGCTGATGCCGGAACTCGGCGTGACCATCAATATCATCAGCCTGTTCGCCTTTATCCTGGTGCTGGGCATCGTGGTGGATGACGCCATTGTCACCGGCGAAAACATCTACAGCCACCTGAAGCGTTCCGAAGACTCGGTGGAGGCGGCCGTGCGCGGCGCCCAGGAGGTGGCCGTGCCGGTGACCTTTGGCCTGCTGACCACGGTGGTGGCCTTCGCGCCGTTGCTGTTTGTGGAGGGACAGCGGGGGGCGATCTTTGCCCAGATTCCGATGATCGTGATTCCCGTGCTGCTGTTTTCCTGGGTCGAGTCGAAGCTGATCCTGCCGGCGCATCTGCGTCATGTGCGGGTCGAGCGCCAGATCGGCAAGCTCAATCCGCTGTCCCGCCTGCAGCGTCGCGTGGCCGACGGGCTGGAATATTTTGTGCGTCACTTTTATCAGCCGCTGCTGGTGAGCGCGCTTCGGCAGCGCTATTTAACGTTAGCCATTTTTATCGCCATCTCGTTTGTGGTGGTCAGTTTCGCGATGAGCGGCCGGTACGCCTTTACCTTTTTCCCGCGGGTGGAGAGTGAGACCGCACGCGCCACCCTGGTAATGCAGGCCGGCACGCCCGAGCAGGTTACCGCCGGGCATCTAAAGGCAATGGCCAAGGCGGCGGAAAGGCTCCAGGCCCGTTATGTGGACGCCGAGGGTCGCTCGGTGATCAGCGCCATCATGGTCAATACCGGCTGGAGCGGTGGCGGCGGTGGCTCACCGACCACCGGCGGCAGTGCCGAGGTGGGGCAGGTGAGCCTGGCGCTGGTGCCGCCAGAGGAGCGCACCCAGGCGGTGAGCACGCGGGAGTTGGTGCGCGCCTGGCGTCGCGACATTGGCGATATCCCCGGCGCCAGGGAGCTGACCTATCGGGCCGAGATCGGCCGCGGCGGCGACCCCATCGACGTGCAGCTCACCGGCCAGGACTTTGGCGTGTTGTCCGAGATCGCCGCCGCCGTGCGCGAACAGTTGCAGCAGTATCCCGGCGTGTACGATATTCGTGACAGCTTTGAAGACGGCAAGCCGGAGATCAAACTCAGCCTGCGGCCCGAGGCGGAACTGCTGGGCCTGTCCACCACCGAGCTGGGCCGGCAGGTGCGGCAGGCCTTTTTCGGCGCCGAGGCGCAGCGCATCCAGCGCGGCCGCGATGATGTGCGGGTGATGGTGCGATATCCCGAGGCCGAGCGCCGGGATGTGGGCAGTCTGGAGACCATGCGTATCCGCAGCCCCGACGGCGCCGAGGTGCCGTTTGGCAATGTCGCCGAGGTGTCGATGGGCCACGGCTTTTCCACCATTCGGCGGGTGGACCGTCAGCGCGTGGTCAACGTCACCGCGGATCTCGACAAGCAGACTGCCGACGCGCGGGCCATTGCCGCGGATCTGCGCGCTTTTCTGGAGCCGCTGTTGCTGCGCTATCCCGGCGTCTCCTACAGCCTGGAAGGCGAGCAGCGCGAACAGCGCGAGTCCTTCGGCAGTCTTTTCTACGGCACCCTGTTCACCTTCTTCGCCATCTATGCGTTGTTAGCGATCCCGTTCCGCTCCTATCTACAGCCTATACTGGTGCTGATGGTCATCCCCTTCAGCATCGTCGGCGCCCTGCTGGGGCATATGCTGATGGGCATGAGCCTCAGCGTGATGAGCCTGATGGGCATGCTGGCGCTGGCCGGGGTAGTAGTAAACGATAGCCTGGTGCTGGTGGACTGGATCAACCGCCGCCGCCAGGAAGGGATGCCCCTGGATGAGGCCCTGCACACCGCCGGCGGCGCTCGCTTCCGCCCCATCCTGTTGACCTCGCTGACCACCTTCGCCGGCCTCACCCCGCTGCTGCTGGAAAAGAGCACCCAGGCCCAGTTCCTGATCCCCATGGCGGTGTCGCTGGGTTTCGGCATCCTGTACGCCACCTTTCTATCCCTGCTGCTGATCCCCACCGGCTATCGGGTGCTGGAGGATGCTCGGCAGGTGGTGCGGCGTATTATTTGAGTACTGAGTACTGAGTACTGAGGGCTGAGGGCTGAGGGCTGAGGGCAAGATTCTGATATCCTGTGCGATTATCGCGTGAAAAACCGGAATGTTCGGGCCAAGGTCTTTATCGATGGCGAATAAAAATTTAGGGACTGTAGGGCGCAATAACCGAAGGGCATTGCGCCGCAAGAAACATCTCCCAAAGCAGAATCGTTTAGATTAACCGGTGGAAAATGTCTCGCAGAGCAATCTTTTATAGTTGCCTTGGTGTCATTCGTTGGCCAGGGGTATGTGTAGGGTCCCATAAAGGCGCTCTACGCGGTTGTTTTTTTCCGTGGCAACGGGCATACGGCGCAATGCCCTTCGGTTATTGCGCCCTACAACGCTGAGGACTGAAGGCTGAAGGCTGGCTGGATGCCGAAATTCTGTGCGATTATCGCGTGAAAAACCGGAATGTTCGGGCCAAGGTCTTTATCGATGGCGAATAAAAATTTAGGGACTGTAGGGCGCAATAACCGAAGGGCATTGCGCCGCAAGAAACATCTCCCAAAGCAGAATCGTTTAGATTAACCGGTGGAAAATGTCTCGCAGAGCAATCTTTTATAGTTGCCTTGGTGTCATTCGTTGGCCAGGGGTATGTGTAGGGTCCCATAAAGGCGCTCTACGCGGTTGTTTTTTTCCGTGGCAACGGGCATACGGCGCAATGCCCTTCGGTTATTGCGCCCTACAACGCTGTTGAGCTTGGTGCAACGGTGGGCAGTGCCCACCCTACACGGCTGAGGGCTGGATTCTGATATCCTGTGCGATTATCGCGTGCATAACCGGAATGTTCGGGCCAAAGGCTTTATCGACGGCGAGTGAAGGTTTAGTCTGGCAGGGTCTTTCCATACACGCGATTACACAGGACAGGCAGGGAGCCTTATGGTCAGCAAACGGATGAAGAAAAAGGCAGCGCCACCGCGGGAAGGCTCCGAAGCCAGCGCAACATCGCGCCCGGCCAGCCGGGCGTCCGGCGGGGCGGCACCGGCGGGTGTCAAAAAGGCGGCCAAAAAGGCCGCCGGCAAGGGGGGCGTGAAGCCAGCGCCGACGGGCGGGGATGCGCCGCCCCCCGGCAGGTCATTCCCCATCGTCGGCATCGGCGCCTCGGCGGGCGGCCTCGATGCCTGTAAGGAATTTTTTGAATTCCTGCCGGCCGATACCGGCATGGCCTTTGTGCTGGTGCAACACCTCGATCCCCACCACAAGAGCATGTTGACGGAGCTGCTGTCCCGTATCGCGCGGGTTCCGATTCAGGAGGTGGCGGACGGGATGCGGGTGGAGCCGGACCACGTCTATATCATCCCACCCAACACGGAGCTGGGCATTCTGCAGGGGGTCCTGCATCTCATGCCGCGCAACAAGGCGAGCTCCCCGCCATTGCCGATCGATTTTTTCCTGAAATCGCTGGCGGCGGATCAGGAGAGTATGGCGATTGGGGTCATCTTGTCGGGCAGTGCCTCGGACGGGACCATCGGCCTCAAGGCCATCAAGACGGCCGGCGGGATTACCTTCGCCCAGGATGAGGCCAGCGCCAAATATTCCAGCATGCCGCACAGCGCCATTGCCGCCGGCTGTGTCGATTTTGTACTGACCCCCGAATATATCGCCAAGGAGCTGGCCCGGATCGCCCGGCAACCCGTTGTGCTGAAAAAGATTGCGGGGGTGGATGATGTGTTGCCGGATGAGGGGGGGGATGAGCTGAATAAAATCTTCCTGTTGCTGAGGGCGCGCACCGGGACGGACTTTACCTATTACAAACACAGCACGATCCGGCGCCGCATCCACCGGCGCATGGTGTTGCACAAACTGGAGCGGCTCAAGGATTACCTGCGTTATCTACGGGACAACCCGGCGGAACAGGACGGGCTGTTTCAGGATATTCTCATCAATGTCACCGGCTTTTTCCGCGACCCCGAATCGTTTGATTTTCTCCAGCAGAGCGTTTTTCCCCGGCTGGAGAAACAGCGCCCGGCGGAGTCCCCGATCCGCATCTGGGTGGCCGGCTGCTCCACCGGCGAGGAGCCCTATTCCCTGGCGATCGCCCTGCTGGAGTATCTGGGCGAGCGGGCCTCGGTGACCACGGTACAGATCTTTGCCAGCGATATCGACGATAAGGCGATCAGCAAGGCGCGCGCCGGAATCTACCCTGAGGGTATTACGGCGGATGTCTCGCCGGCGCGACTGCAGCGCTATTTCAACAAGGTGCCGGGTGGCTATCAGGTCACCAAGGCGGTCAGGGATATGTGCGTGTTCGCGGTGCAGAATGTCGCCAAGGATCCCCCTTTTTCACGCCTCGACATGGTGTGCTGCCGGAATCTGTTTATCTACCTGAGTAATGTTCTACAGAAAAAGGTGTTGCAGATCTTCCACTACGCGCTCAAGCCACAGGGCTTTCTGCTGCTGGGTTCCTCGGAATCCATTTCCAGCGGCCCCAGCCTGTTTTCGTTGATGGACAAGAAAAACAAGGTCTACCTCAAGAAGTCCATCATGAATATGCGCCAGTTTGAATTCACACCGGAATCGTCGACGACGGCACGGTCTCCGGATCAGAAGGAAATGCAACACGTGACAAGCACTATTAATGAAGTCCGCGACAAGGCTGAACGCATTTTGCTGGATGAATATGCGCCGCCGTCGGTGATCATCAATCAGGCGATGGAGATCCTCCAGTTTCGGGGGCACACCGGGCCCTATATCGAGCCCGTGTCCGGCTCGGCCAGCCTTAATCTGATGAAAATGGCGCGCGCCGACCTGATCATGGATCTGCGCACCGCCGTGCGTCAGGCCATCAAGGAGGACGCCAGGGTGCTGCGGGAAAATGTGCACATGGCCTCCGAGGCCGGCGAACGCCGCATCATCACTCTGCAGGTGGTCCCGATCAAGGGACATATGGCGGAGGACCGTTCCTACCTGATCCTGTTCGAGGAAAAGGGGGGCAATCGACTCGCCGCGCAACAGAAGGCCCAGGCCCAGGCCGAGCCCAGAACCCAGGATGAGAAGGATCTGCGGATCACGGAGCTGGAACAGGAGCTGGTAACCACCCGCGAATACCTGCAGACGATTATCGAGGATCAGGAAACCACCAACGAGGAACTGCAATCGGCGAACGAGGAGGTGCAGTCCACCAATGAGGAGCTGCAATCCACCAACGAGGAGCTGGAGACGGCCAAGGAAGAGCTGCAATCCACCAATGAAGAGTTGATTACTGTCAATGAAGAGCTGGTGGGTCGAAATCAGGAACTAACCGAACTCAATAATGATCTTACTAACCTGTTGGAGAGCGTCCAGTTACCGATCGTCATGCTCAGTGAAGACATGAAGATCCGCCATTTTACGCCCAGTGCCGCCAGGCTGTTCAATGTGATCGACAGCGATGTGGGCAGGCCCATCAGCGATATCAAGGCGAACATCGATGTGCCGGATCTGCAGCAGCGCATCCTCAAGGTGATGGATAGCGTGATGCCGGACATGTTGGAGGTACGGGACACGGACGGCATTTGGTACAACCTGCGTATTCGACCCTACAAGACCAGTGATAAACGCATCGCTGGTGCCGTGCTGGTGTTCCTGAGCATGGGCAGCGCGGTGGAGCGACGCCTGGCGGCGGTGGTCAGGGACGCCAATGATGCCGTTACCTTGCAGGATTTCAAGGGCAATATCCTGGCCTGGAACAAGTCCGCCGAAAGGGTCTATGGTTATACCGAGAGCGAGGCGCAGGCCATGAATATCCACAGCCTTGTTCCGGATTCGGAACGCAGTCAGACCCAGGAAATGATCGCCAGTCTGCAGCAGGGAGGGCACGTGGGGGCGATGGAAACCCTGCGGATGACCCGCGCAGGCGAGACCGTCAAGGTCTGGCTGAGCGCAACCGCCCTGGTGGCTGAGGATGGGAAGCCTTATGCCTTTGTTACCACTGAGCATTTTCTCGAAAGCGAGAGCTAGTCCTGACAGGCCGTAATGAAAGAGTCTGACAATCAATCCTTCCCTATAGACACCGCCGGGTCTCAGCGGCTGACCAAACGACAGCTGGACCAGCGTCTGGATGCCCTGTTGGGCATGCCGGTCAATGAACAGGACATGGGCGAGACGCAGTTCCTGTTGCATGAGTTGCAGGTGCACCAGATTGAGCTGGAGATCCAGAACCAGGAACTGCGTGAGGCGCAGCAGCGCCTGGAAGAGACGCGTGACCGTTACGCGGATCTCTATGATTTTGCGCCGGTGGGGTATTTAACCCTGGATACCAAGGGCGTGATCCGCAATATCAACCTCACCGCGGCCAGTATGCTGCAAACAGAGCGGACACGCCTGGAAGGCCTGCCATTTGTCACCCAGCTGGCCGCTGGCGAGCATCGGGGTTTTTATCAACACCTGGGCAAGGTGATTGAATCCCGGCAGAGACACGTTTTTGAGCTGCGTCTGAAGCAGCCTAATAACCTGTTTTCGGTGGTGCGCCTGGCCTGCCTCCCGGTTACCGGACCGCTCACCGGGCTGGATGACGAGGCCGGGGGCTGTAATTGCGCGATAATCGACATCACCGGGGAAATACAGGCCGAACAAAGGCTGCGTACTGAAAGGGACCGGGTCCAGCTCTACCTGGATACGGTGGAAAATATAATCGTTGCGCTGGACAAAACCGGCGCGATCAGCCTGATCAATCGCAAGGCCTGTGAGCTGCTGGGGTATGCCGAGGCCGAGCTGATCGGTAAGGACTGGTTCACGACCTGCCTGCCGGCATCCGAGGTGGACGATTTCCGCCAGATATTCTCGCAGCTGATCGCCGGCAACACCGAACAGGTTACCCATGTCACCAACCCGGTGATCACCCGTGGCGGGGTGAGGCGACACATCGTCTGGCACAACAAATCCCTGCGGGAGGGCAATGGCGAGATCACCGGGGTCCTGAGCTGTGGAGAAGATGTCACCGAGCGTCAGCATCTGGAGCAGGAGCTGTCCCTGCTACACAAGGCGGTGGAGCAAAACCCGAACTCGGTGATTGTGACCGACCTCGCTGGGCGTATCGAATACACCAACCCGGCCTTTACCCGCAAAACCGGCTATGACCTGAGCGAGGTGTTGGGGCAGTCACCGGGCATTCTAAAGTCGGGCAAGACCTCCGGCGATCAGTATAAGAGTCTGTGGCAGGCGATAAGCAGCGGCGATGACTGGGCGGGAGAGATGCTCAACAAGAAAAAATCCGGCGAGCTGTTTTGGGAGCTGGTGTCTATCTCACCGATGCGCAACTCCGCGGATGAGATCACCCATTACCTGTCGATACAGGAGGATGTTACCGAGAAAAAACGGCTGAAGTCGCTGGCCCTGCAGCACCAGGCAGAGCTGGCCTATATGGCCCGTCTGAACACCATGGGCGAGATGGCGACCGGCCTGGCCCATGAACTGAATCAGCCGCTGACGGCGATCACCACCTATGCGGATGTCGCGGTCAGAATGCTGAAGGCCGGCATCACGGAACCGGACAAATTCAGGGAGATTGTGGAAGAGAGCCGTAAACAGGCGCTGCGCGCCAGTGAGATTATTCGCCACCTTCGCCAACTGGTGAAAAAACAGGGCCCCGAGAAGGCCGAGCTGGATCTCAATGAGCTGATTGTGGGGGTGCTGGGATTTCTGGAGACGGAGATCCAGAAGCAGGGCGTCACTATCCAGCGACACTTACAGGCAGGGCTGCCCCCGCTGTTTGCGGATAATATCCAGATCGAACAGGTGCTCATCAACCTGTTGCATAACGCCTTCGAGGCTGAGCCACCGCCATCGGGCGTGCCACGTGAAGTGACGATTCGCACTGCTATAATCGGAAACAAACTGGTACAAACGGTGGTATCCGATAACGGACAAGGTATGGATAAAGAAACCCTGAGTAGAGTATTTGATCCCTTTTTCTCGACCAAGGGAAAGCGGGGGATGGGCATGGGCCTGTCCATCTGTCGTTCCATCATCGAGGCCCATGACGGACGCCTGTGGGCGATATCCAAACCGGGCGAGGGTTCGATCTTCTTTTTCAACCTGCCGATCCCCGCCGCCCATCTGGCAAGCGAATAGCTGGTGAGTGAATAATATGGCGCAGGAAGGGACCGTATTTATTGTGGATGACGACACGGCCGTGCGTGAATCGCTGTGCCTGTTTCTAGAACATGAAGGCCTTAACGTGGAGGCCTATGCCTCCGCCGCCGATTTTCTGAAGTCGGCCCAGGCCTGGAAATCCGGTTGCCTGTTGCTGGATGTGAGCATGCCCGGCATGAACGGCCTGCAATTGCAGCAGGTGCTGGCTGAGCGCGATTTTCACATACCCATTATTTTTATTACCGGCCATGGCGACGTGCCCATGTCCGTGAAGGCATTAAGGGCGGGCGCGTTTAATTTTGTCGAGAAACCCTTTGATAGCGAGCAGTTATTGAACAGCATCAAGGAGGCAATGGAGGGCGTGCAGCAAATACGGCCGGGCGAGACGGAAGGGCAACAAGCGCCGCGCACCAATGATGCCGAGAGCGTTATGGAAACCCTGCGCTTTCCCTTTCTGGTGCTGGAGGACGATCTGCGTGTTTCGTCGACCAATCGTGCCCTGTTTGAGGTGTTCAATATCCCCACCGGCGGCGATGAGTTAGCGGCAGCCGAGGGCTTCGCCCAGTATTTATGGAAAACCCCCCTGCTACGGAAACGGGTTGAACGGGTTTTTACCAATAACGTCGAACTACGCAATATTGAGATAAGCATCGATTATCCGCGCACGGGGCGCATCACGTTGTTGATCGATGTGCGCCAGGTTCAGCCGCGGATTCAGCCGGGAAAACAAGCGCAGCGCCCACGCGCGCTGTTGGTGATGGAAGACATTACCCAGCGCAAACGCATCGAGGAAACCCTGTTCATGGAGAAGGAGCGTGCCCAGATCACGCTGGACTCCATCAAGGATGCGGTGATAACCACCGATGCCAGGGGCGAGGTCTTGTACCTCAATCCCATCGCCGAGCAGCTGGTGGGCTGGTCAGCCGCCGAGGCCTGCGGCCAACGCATCGATAAAGTCCTCACCATCGTCGATGAAGATACCGAGGAAGCGATCGACAATCCCGTCTACCTGAGCCTGCAGCAGGCGCAGTCTGTCATCCTGCAGGAGCCCGCACTGCTGTTGGCCCGTAATGGTCAGCGGATCGCGATTGATAGCACGGCATCGCCGGTCAATGACCGCAATGGCAAGGTAATGGGCGTGGTGTTAATGCTCAAGGATGTGACGACGCAACGCCAGCTCACAACAGAACTGGTACACGCCGCCAGCCATGACTCCCTGACCGGCCTGGTCAACCGCCATGAGTTCGAGAAACGGCTGCAACACGCCATCGAGAGCAGCAAAAAACACGGCCTCCACCATACCTTGTGTTTTATCGACCTGGACAAGTTTAAAACCGTCAATGATACGGCCGGTCATGCCGCGGGTGATGCGCTGTTGCAACAGGTGGCCGCCCTGTTCCAGACAAGGTTGCGTGATCGAGACACGCTGGCGCGTCTCGGGGGGGATGAGTTTGGCCTGTTGTTTGAAAATTGCCAGCTGAGCAAGGCCGCGGAAATCACCGAGACAATGGTGGAAGAGATCAGCGCTCACAAATTTTCCTGGGGCGGTCATTCGTTCACCATCGGCGCCAGCGTGGGGCTGGTTTCCATCACCAGCGAGGCGAAAAGCCCATCGGACCTGCTGGGTCAGGCGGACGTGGCCTGTTACGGCGCCAAGCGGCGCGGCAGAAGCTGCGTGCATATCCATCATGCGCAGGATAAAAGTGGCCATGGCACGCTACACCGCTAAGCCTGACGCGATATCCTGACACCATAGGGGACAGTCCAAAGGTGGTTTTGTAACTGGTGGTTTTGCAGCAAGTAGTTTTGCAGGTAATTGATTTGCAGGTAATATGAACCCCGCTCAAAAATAAAAACAGCTTAAGGGGATGTCATGCCGTCAGATGTAACGGTCTATATCGTAGATGATGATGCCGGTGTTCGGCACTCGCTGAGTTTGTTGATCCAGTCCGTGAAGCTTAAAACAGAGTCTTACGAATCCGCACAGCAGTTTCTTGAACATTATGATAGCTCCCGGCCGGGATGTCTGGTGCTCGATATCCGGATGCCGGAGATGAGCGGAATGGAGCTATTGGAAAAGTTCACCGAAAACAATATCCATATACCGGTGATTGTGGTCACCGGACACGGCGATACCACGCTTGCGGTGCGGGCGATGAAGGCGGGGGTGATCGACTTTATCGAAAAACCGTTTAACGATCAGGTGCTGCTCGATGCCATTTCCGCCGGAATTGCCAGGAGTACTGAGATGTTCAATGCGCAAGTGGATTGCGAGCGATACGCGGCCATGGTCAGAAAATTATCCTCACGGGAGGCGGAGGTAATGGACCTGATGGTGAAGGGAAAGGGCGCCAAGGAAATTGGCGTGCTGCTGGGCATCAGCTCCAAGACCGTGGATGTCCACCGTGGCCACATATTGGAAAAAATGCAGGTGAAATCGGTGTCCGAGCTGGTACGCCTGGTCGTCATGCACAGCGAACATCCCTTTTCGTGCGAACAGTTGTCGAATTGATGCGGGTTTATTCGCGGCGCGCGTGAAACAGCCCGGATACCTGTCGAATATTTTTTCTCCAGCCCTGTAATATCTCTGTCCTATTTCCCGATAACTCCCGATAGCTCCCGATAGCGTCACCCAAAAAAAATCATACATAAAATCTCGATAGGCATCCGGTTTTTCCTGATGTCTTCTCAAGCATCGTTTCTATTGATGCTCTATATGGTGGTCGGTGCCTGCCAGGGCTACCTCATGTGGTGGATGTGATAGACCTCCTTTTTTGCCCCCGCTTTGACTACGGTTTTCTTCCCTGTTTTAAGCCATGAATTCATGACACTGCTGATAAGCAAACCACCTATTAGCTTAAATACATGGATGATTGTTGTTTAAAGTCGTGACTTTATAATAGCTCGCACATGGATGATGTTCCCATCGGTGGAAAGCGCAAGGACGCGCATTTTTATTTCCTCTCCGGGTTTGGTGGCCTTCATCGATAGATGGAGTGGTCACAAGGCTTCATGAAATCAAGGGCAATATCACTGAGGGTAGCGCTGGAGATAGTGCTGAAGATAGCACTAAAGACAGTGTAACAAGAGTGGTGATGTCCGAATCGTCAAATTTACAGATGCAGCTATTCGCCGTTAATGAGAAGTTCTTGTTATTGAATATTTGTTATCGGGCAGATGTTGACGCCAACGATAACAATTTTCATAAGCCAATTTGATGCCTTATTTACGCCTTACTTTATAAAGACGAAACCTGCCTATTCACGACTGTTGTTGGAAAATACGATAAGGAGATTGTTGATGGAACATCGTTGGAGTGATCGAATTTCTTCTGTCCTGGAGGTATCCCTGTTCCATAATAATATCCCCGTGGTTGCCTGCAAGACAGCAAACATCAGCGCGCATGGAATGTTTGTCAGGACGGGACCTGTTGCCTATGCGCGCAATAGTGTCCTGGAGGTGGAGTTTTCACCGGATAAATCTTCCGCTGGGGAAGATGATGCCGGTAGAAAGCGACGCGCAAAAAAATACCGTATTCCTGCCTACGTGATTCATCAGTCAAAAGAAGGTCTGGGCCTTATGTTCAGGGATGATGATTCGGATGCGGTGAGTGTGATGAATGCGGTTATGCGGGACATTTCAGGCGCTGGTTTCACCCCACCATTTTCCGAGAACAATAAACCGTCAGTTAGTGCATATGTTGCCTAGCTGTATTTTATGTGTGTTGATTTTATTAATGCGTGACCAATAAAAATTGACAGACAAAAGTCATCCATAAAAGGTGTTAACGATCATGAAGAACGTCAACCTGATAGAAATCTCAAAGAATGAGAAATACAAGAAAACGGACGCAGGAAAATCAATTGATTCTCGTTCATCGCAGGACGAACTGCTCCCCCAGGTCCCCCAGGTATCCGAAAAAAAATCGGTAAAAGACGGTGAAATACAATATGCCGCTCTTTCCAGTGGTGGGACGGACGCCATCAACCTGTACCTCAAGGAGCTGCGGGCATATCCGCTGTTGACGCGCGAGGAAGAGATACATTATGGCCGCCTCAGCCTTAAGGGTGACGAAAAAAGCAGGAAAAAGATGATCGTCTGCAATCTGCGTCTGGTCTTCAAGATTGCACGTAATTATTTTTACACGGGTATTGATCTGCTGGATCTTGTCGAGGAAGGAAATCTTGGCCTGATGCGCGCGGTGGATAAATACGATCCCGAAAGGGGGTTTCGTTTTTCAACCTACGCCACCTGGTGGATACGCCAGAATATTGAAAGGGCGATAATGAATCAGCGGCACGCTGTGCGTCTGCCCATTCATATCCAGAAGGAATACAACACCTTCAAAAAGAGGATGCGCGAAGAGAGCCGGGAATTTAATCATGCCGCAAGCGCCGATGAGATTTCCGAGCTGTTCAGTGCGCCGGTTGATCGTGTCCGCCAGGTTATCGAATGGAATGAGCGCTCCTTCTTTTCGACCAGTCAGGATGACAAGGGCGACGATCATAATGTGGTGGAATTCTTCCCCGACGACGGAAAGTCGGATCCCGCTTACGTGCTGGAAATGGCCGATGAGAAGTCCCGCCTCGATTTTGTGCAGGAAAAGATCAACGACAGGGATCGAGAGATACTCATACGTCGCTTTGGCCTGGATGGCTCCAAGCCATCCACGCTGGGTGAGATCGGTAGCTCGTTTGGTATCTCGCGTGAACGAGTGCGGCAGATTATTCAGGAGGTGATCATCAAGATGCGCAAGGAATACGCTGCTGCGGAACCGCAAGAGTCTTGATGACTAATGTCTGAGCATAAAGTGGATAGTTACGCTCATTGAGCGGAATGACTTTTCCCCTATTCCATTCACACACACACAATATGGAGGTGTATGTCATGCCCAAAACCGAAAAAAACATCAGTAAGAAGGCTGAACCCGTCACAGAGTTGAAGACCATCCAGCCGAGCCGGGCCCTAAGCCCCTTTGAGGAAATGGATCGCTGGTTCGAGAGTGTTTTCCCCCGGGGCTGGATGCAGCCGATCCGCAGGGAATGGCCGTTGTGGAGCGAGCCGGCGGCTGGCCTGGAAATCCGTACCCCACGCGTGGATGTGATTGATCGTGATGACGAGGTGGTGGTGCGCGCCGAGGTGCCGGGCCTTGAGAAGAATGACCTGGAGGTGACGGTCTCCGACAGCACCGTCACCATCAAGGGGCAAACCAGGCGCGAGAAGAAAGAGGAAAAGGGTGATTTCTATCGGCATGAGATTTCACGTGGCGCCTTTGCGCGTACCGTTATGCTCCCTCATGAGGTCGACATGGAAGGCAGCAAGGCGAAGTTCAAGGACGGTGTGCTGGAATTGACCCTGCCAAAGGTTGAAAAGGCCAAACGGCGTACCATTACCATTGATTGATGTCCCCAGCGGTCTGTCCGGGATTCACGACAGGGATGTCGTGAATCCACAACTCATTCGCTCCCTTTCCGGGATCTGTCAGGGGACTAGGGACTAAGTCCACAGAGGGCGCAATAACCGAAGGGCATTGCGCCGCATGAAAGAATCCCCTAAGCCGGATCGTATTGATGGTTCTGAAAATTCACCGTAACGGCAATTCATGGTGGTTGCCCCGTGAGGCATACGGCGCAATGCCCTTCGGTTATTGCGCCCTACGGGGTTAGCTCTCAGGCCTTCGCCCTTCGGGCCATCGCTTGCGCAATGTTTGAATCCGTTCCAGACGGATTCATCTCATCCAGGACCCCGTCACCGCAACAATAAAAAAGGCCACCCTGACGGGCGGCCTTTTTTAGTATTTGGTGGAGAGGGAGGGATTCGAACCCTCGGTACGGATTAACGTACACACACTTTCCAGGCGTGCTCCTTCAGCCGCTCGGACACCTCTCCAGATCTGGTTTCAGGGACCGGTTCGATCCAAAAAAACAGCGCGCAAGAGTAAACCAGAATGCGATGGGACGCAATGTGACTGGCTGATTTTTATCCAGTTTCGGGGGTTTTTGGTCGGAAAATTTTCGCAATATTCGTGCCGAAGATTCTCAAGCCGGGCCTGTCACTGCCGATAGATAGTGCGTTCAGGATACGGGCCGAAGAATCATATTATGAAATTTATTATCGGGATTGTGCTGGTTCTGGGCTGTGTGGGCGGCGGATTTGTCCTTTCCCACGGTAACCTGATGGCGCTGTGGCAGCCCTTTGAGCTGCTGATTATCGCTGGCGCGGCATTTGGGGCCTTTGTGATCTCCAACCCCGGTACCGTGATCAAGGCGACGTTTAGTTCGGTCGGCAAACTGCTGTCGGGCTCGAAGCACACTAAAAAAAGCTATATGGAGCTGCTGGCCCTGATGTATGACCTTTTTTCCAAGGCGCGCAAAGAGGGCCTGATGGCGCTGGAAGGGGATATCGATGAGCCGGAGAACAGCCCGATCTTTCAGAAGTACCCGAGCATCCTCAAGAATCACCATGCCCTGGCCTTTATCGCCGATTATCTGCGCCTGATGGTGGGGGGCAACATGAATCCATTTGAGCTGGAAAATCTGATGGACGTGGAGCTGGAGACCCATCATCACGAAGCCCAGAAGGTGCCGGCCTCGATCACCGCTGTGTCTGATGCCCTGCCCGGTTTCGGTATCGTGGCGGCGGTGCTGGGCATCGTCATCACCATGGCGTCCATCGGTGGGCCGGTGGAAGAGTTGGGCAAGCACGTGGCGGCGGCCCTGGTGGGTACCTTCCTGGGTATTCTGCTGGCCTATGGATTCGTCGGCCCGATGGCCACTTCGCTGACCCATATGAATGAAGATGATACGAAAGTGTTTGAGTGCATCAAGGTGTGTCTGCTGGCCTCGCTCAACGGCTATGCCCCGCAGATCGCTGTGGAGTTTGGGCGCAAGGCGCTCTATTCCCACAATCGCCCCGGTTTTCAGGAACTGGAGGATTTTGTCAAAGGCAAAACCGAATAACGTCTGTGAGCCGGCCGTGTGATATCCACGCCACGGCATCATCATGTGAATTCATCACACGAATTCATCAACATCCGGGTTAAGGCAGGCAAGGGCGCTTAGGCAAGATTCCGCATGGAAAACCAGACCATCATCGTCAAGAAGATCAAAAAGGGCGGGCACGGCCATCACGGTGGTGCCTGGAAGGTCGCCTTTGCCGATTTTGCGGTGGCGATGATGGCGTTCTTTTTGTTGTTGTGGCTGATCGCGTCCACCACCAAGGAGGAGCAGGCGGGTATTTCCGAATACTTCAGTCCTCCCACCCCAGGGCTGTCCGCCGGCAGTGGTCAGAGCGAGGACATTATCGATATGGGCGGCGGGCAGAAAATCTCCCAGGGCGATGATTCCAAGGACAACGCCCAGCAACCGCGCGCGCCCTCCAAGGAGGAGATCCAACAGGCGATCGAGGCCGAGAAGAAAAAGCTCGAGTCGCTGATGGAGGAACTGAAAAAGGCCATCGAGGACAGCCAGGCCCTGAAGCCCTTTAAGGATCAGCTGCTGCTGGACATTACCCCCGAGGGTTTGCGCATCCAGATTGTGGACAAGGAAAACCGGCCCATGTTCGACAGCGGCAGCGCCGAACTCAAGAGCTATACCAAGGTCATCCTGCACGAGCTGGCCAAGATCATCAATGGCGTGGAAAACCGCATCAGTCTCACCGGCCATACCGATGCCGCCCAGTTTGTGGGACGGGAAAACTACAGCAACTGGGAATTGTCGGCGGACCGTGCCAATGCCTCGCGGCGCGAACTGATTGTCGGCGGCCTGACGGCGCAAAAGATCGCCAAGGTCGTGGGCCTGTCCTCCATGGTGCTGTTTAACAAGGCGGAACCGCTCAGTCCGATCAATCGGCGTATCGCGATTATTGTCATGAACAAGGCCGCCGAGGCAGCCCTGTTCAGCGAGGGGCATTCGGTGTCCTCGGCCGACGATGCCGGGCAGGCGATCCAGTCGGGGGAGGGCCGGAAGAGTATTGTGGGCGCCATACCGATGACCAAACAGCCGGCCTCAACGCCGGTGGTGCAAAAGGCGGAGGCCCCTCCGGCGCCGGCCACAGCGCAGCCGCGAGAGCAGGCCAGATCTGAGCCCGTGGCGCCGGTCGCACCGATGCCGGTGGTGGAGGCAAAGCCGAAACCGACAAACAGTCCCGCGCCGGTCGTCAGGAAAGCGGTCGCGAGCCCTGCGCCGGTTGTCACCAAACCGGTGGTGAAAAAGGCCACGCCCAAAGCCGACCTGCCGCCGGCCGAGCCGGAAGAAGCGGATGAGAAACAGTTTATCAACGTGCCCATGCCGATTGCGCCCATTAATCCCATAAATCTGCCGGGCGCGGGTCAATGAGGGCGGTCAAGCGGTAATAGTTCCTGTTATAATCGCCGCCATGTCTGGAAATAGCTTCGGAAAATTATTTACGGTTACCTCGTTTGGCGAAAGCCATGGCCCTGCGATCGGCTGCATTGTCGATGGCTGCCCGCCGGGACTGACGCTGAGCGAGGCCGACCTGCAGGGCGATCTGGACCTGCGCAAGCCCGGCACCTCGCGTCACACCACCCAGCGCCGTGAGGCCGATGCGGTGCAGATTCTCTCCGGTGTGTTCGAAGGCCGGACCACCGGCACCCCCATCGCCCTGATCATCCACAACACCGATCAGCGCTCCAAGGATTATTCCGAGATCATGGACCGCTTTCGTCCCGGTCACGCCGATTACACCTACCAGCAAAAGTACGGCATGCGTGACTACCGTGGCGGCGGCCGTTCTTCGGCGCGGGAGACCGCGATGCGGGTGGCCGCCGGCGGCATCGCCAAAAAATATCTGGCGGAAAAAGCAGGTATTACTATTCGCGGTTATCTCAAGCAGCTCGGCCCGATTGTGGCCGAAACGCTGGATTGGGATGAGGTGCACAACAACAGCTTTTTCTGCCCCGATGCCAGCAAGGTGAAAGAACTGGAAGATTACATGGACGCGCTGCGCAAAGAGGGCGATTCCATCGGCGCGCGCATCAATGTGGTGGCCAGCGGCATGATGCCGGGCCTGGGCGAACCCATCTTTGATCGCCTCGACGCCGATATCGCCCACGCCATGATGAGCATCAATGCGGTAAAGGCGGTGGAGATCGGCGCCGGTTTCGAGAGCGTGGTGCAAAAGGGCACGCAGCATCGGGATGAAATCACGCCGCAGGGTTTCCTCAGCAATCATGCGGGCGGCACCCTGGGGGGCATCTCCAGCGGCCAGGATATTCTGGTGAGCATGGCGCTGAAGCCGACCTCCAGCCTGCGTCTGCCCGGCAGGAGCGTGAATCTGGCGGGCGAGCCCGTCGAAGTGATTACCAAAGGCCGCCACGATCCCTGTGTCGGTATTCGCGCCACCCCCATCGCCGAGGCCATGCTGGCCATCGTGTTGATGGATCATCTGCTGCGGCATCGCGCGCAGAATGCCGACGTAACAAGTGCAACACCGGTGATTCCCGCCAAGGCTAGTGACGAGTAACGAGTGTCTAGTTGCGAGGAAAGTCATTTCCCTAGCGACTTGCTCCTAGACCCTCGTCACTGATCTCATGCCCTACTGGCGCCTATCCGGCTTTTATCTTTTCTATTTTGCCTCGATCGGGGCGCTGATTCCGTACTGGTCGCTGTACCTCAAACAGCTGGATTTTTCCGCGCGCGACATCGGCACCCTGATGGCCATGGTGATGGCGACCAAGATTGTCTCGCCCAACATATGGGGTTGGGTGGCGGACCACACCGGGCGTCGCATGCGCATCGTACGCATGGGTTGCCTGCTGGGGATGATCTGCTTCGCCGGGGTGTTTCTCGATAGTCGCTACTGGTGGATGGCAACGGTGATGCTGGCCTTCAGCTTCTTCTGGAATGCCACCCTGCCGCAGTTCGAGGCCACCACCTTTAATTATCTGGGCAAGCAGAGTCACCGTTACAGCGGCATTCGCCTGTGGGGCTCGGTCGGATTCATCGTCGCGGTGGCCGCCCTGGGGCCGGTGCTGGATGCCCGGGGCGTGGCCATTTTGCCGGTGATTCTCATGCTGTTGTTTGCCGGCATCTGGTTATCCAGCCTGCTGGTGCCGGAGCAGGCGGCCCAGCATCTGCCGCTGCCCCACGAACCCCTGGGCAAGGTGTTGCGTCGACCGGAAGTGCTGTCGCTGCTGGTGGTGTGTTTTCTGATGCAGGCCAGCCACGGCCCGTATTACACCTTCTATACCCTGTATATGGAGGATTATGGTTACTCGCGCTCCCTCATCGGCCAGCTGTGGGCGCTGGGCGTGTTGGCCGAGGTTGGGGTATTCATGCTCATGCACCGCTGGGTGCCACGCTTCGGCCTGCGGATGCTGTTGCTGACCAGCCTGGGCCTGACGGTGATACGCTGGATATTGATCGGCCAGTTTCCGGCCTTGCTGTCGGTGATGATCTTCGCGCAACTACTCCATGCGGCCAGTTTCGGCATCTATCATGCGGTCGCCATCCAGCTGATTCACCGTTATTTCACCGGCCGCAATCAGGGGCGGGGCCAGGCCCTGTACAGCAGTATCAGTTTCGGCGCCGGCGGCGCCATGGGCAGTTTTGTCAGTGGCCTGGGCTGGGAGTCGCTGGGTCCCGCCAACGTCTACTGGCTGGCGGCGTTTGCCGCCTTGCTGGCACTGCTGGTGGCCGCGGTGTGGATTCATCCCGCGCGGCGTTGAGTGCTAGCCCACATCCTCTGCGGGCCGGAAACTGTCTCCCAACGCAGGGCCTAACCGGGATTTGATGGCGTCAAGGGTTGGCTTTTCGTAGGCCTTGAACTGCGACGTTCCCCACACCACGCCGGGCCAGCAGGCATCGTCCTGTCGACGGCCGATCACATGGATATGTAATTGCGAAACGATGTTGCCGATGCTGGCGATATTGATTTTGTCTGTGGAAAAATACCCTTCAATGAATCCGGAAACGGCGTTAATGTGTTGTTGAAGCCGGCCCTGTTGTTGGCTGTCCAGTTTATAGAATTCGATCTCCTGCGTTTCGGGCACCAGAATAAACCAGGGAAACAGGGCGTTTTTTGCAATCAATAACAGGCAGTCATCCAATCTCCCCAGGGGATGGGTATCAGCCGCCAGACGTGGATCCAGAGTCATGTTCATTGTTCAGCTTGTCCCGTACGGGTGATGGGTGCAGCAGTGAATGGTGATGCCTGTGTCGGAGGGTAAAATGTATCGAGTCATGCTGTGTGGTATTTCCATGTTCTGTTTTTTGTCCGCTCAGGCCGACACCGGGTCAATCTATAAGTGTGTACAGGGCGAGGGTATCGTGTATCAACAATCGCCCTGCCCTGACGGGGAAAGGCTGGAGGTCACCAGCCCCAAAGGCGTGACCCAGTATACGCCCGCCGCGCCAAAACCGTATAGCTGGGCCGACCGTGTGAACGAGCAGTTTAAACGGCAGCAGGCGAGAGAGGACTATCTGGCGGGAGAGCGGGACAATCCCTATCTGCCGCAAAAGGCCTTTAGTGACGGGCATAAAACACAAAACTGTGTGAAGGCCAGCAAGGCGCTGGATAAACACCAGAGCATCATGAAAGCCGGTTATGGTGCAGGCGCCGGCAACTATCTACGAAAACGTAAACAGTCGCTGGAGCATTTGGTCAGGGAACATTGCCAGTGAAGCACAAGCCTTGTCAGTCAGTTGCGAATAGTAACATCAGCTATTGTTGTGCCAGGCCATCATCTCCTTGGTGAGATTGGTCGAGATGACATGGTATTTGCTGCCGACAGCAATGGCCTTGGTGGCCTCATCCTTTTTATTGGCCAGCGCCATAGTGAGCACGCCGGCGGCCTCTTTGTGAAACTGGGCATGCAGATTTTTCACTTCACCAAAGTGGGGTGATGACTTTTCCTGTGCGGAGCAGGCATACAGCCACTTGCCGAACTCACATTGATTGTCCTGGCAGACCGTGTCCGGCGTCCATTCACTCTGTCCGCTGCTGATGGCGGAGACCAGGCGTTGTTTCCACATTCCATGTGCGCCGATTCCTTTGGAGATGGCATCTTTCAGACTCATATATAACCTCAATTCTGGTGGGGCGGGTGGACGCTATTGCAGCACACGCCTTGTTATCGGCGGCATGGGCGGTGTCTGCAATAGTTTTTATTGAGTGGTGGATAATTGATGTGAATGGTTTTTCACTGTCCCCGGGTATGGGAATTGTGTGATCAAGTGCGCAGGTTTTACCCCTGCCCGTTCGCGACACACCGGCGGTCTAAAGGCCGGGGGCCTGCGGACGTTAACAGGGATATGCACGGCGACGGGATGTGTCCGTCGCGGGCAAGGATAAATCGACAACACATTTTTAGGAGATGATGGCAGTGAGTACACAAAAATATGGACGCGCGATCGGTTCGCACCTGGGGAAGACGATCTATGAGTCCTTTAAGGATCAGGATGTGACGTATATTTTTGATAGGGTAGCGCAGTGTGATGACGAGGGCTGTCCCCTGGATCAGGTGAAACGCGGTGAGCTGTTGGTGCGCCCCGGCCTGATTTACAAGCAGGCGTCCTGAGACTTTTGTAATCGTTTTTGAGTAGCGTGAAATCATTACTGCCGGTTGCGGTTGTCCGTGACCGGCGTTTGTCTGTATCGCCTTTCCTTATCGGTTTTTCTTAATAGCCAGAGTCATGCTTCTGGGCCAGATTAAATACCTTTCCTGGCCGCCAACATCCGGCCCGGGTTAAGGCTCGCGACTTTCTTCGTAAACCATTTTCTGGCCTGCGGCAAGTTGCATGAGGCGCTGCGCCTCTGCCTTGCCCAGCCAGCGCCATGGCAGGGGGAACAGCCCGGGCACCTGCGTACGGTATTGCTGGTAGGCCGCTCCGTAGTGGGTGACAAGTTTGCGCTCCTCCAGCCGGGAACCGATTACCAGATAGAGCGTAAACAGCCCATAGGTAAAGAGCTGTGTGGCGTGCAGGTCTTGCGTCCACATGATCACCAGCAGGAAAAAATACCAGGGGTGACGCACGAAGCGGTGCAGGGTGGAGATGTGCAGCTGTTCGGGGTCATTGCCGATACTACCCTCATCATCCGTGCCGGGGCGGTGCCGATTGCGCCACTGTGTCAGCCCCAGAAATACCTGGGTGTCGTAGGATCTTAATGAGCCGATGAAGCCGAGGATCGCGGCCACGGTCAGCAGCTTCATGCCCCAGCCCCACAGCCCCGGCCATTGCCAAACCAGCGGCCCTGGATTCTGTTGCATCATCCAGAGCAGGGGGATGAGCAGGATGATCGAAACGACATTAAAGCCCAGCCGGTAGGCCGGGGTGAACTGTGGCCAGCGACGATGCACCTGCCGTTTCAGCCACAATGAGGCCAATAGCGAGTGCAGCACAAAATAGGCAAGGAAACCCAGTCCGGGGGGCAGCAAGGGTTGCAGGATTTCGTGGTTAGTCATAAGCGTGTTATCACGGTGGCTATTCAGGTTTCTCCAACAATAGCCGATACTTGATGTGGCTTTTGGTTTAAGCTGCTGGTGTTAACGCAGTAACGCTAATCGATTAATGTAGTGGCTGATGAAACGCTTTCAGGTCATGATCTCAAAATGCTGGACAACAGTATAAAGGTGGAAACGATGCGTCAAATGAAAACAGTTGTTTTATTGGCCCTGTTGGGTCTGGTGGCTGCCGCTCCGGTTTCGGCGGGTGATTTGTTTTTCGGTGCCAAGACGGGTTCGATGATTGTGGATAGCTCGGCTGTGAAAACAGATCCGACCAACGTCGGCATTCTCGTGGGCTATGAATTAGGCCTTGTCTTGGGTGACCTGGCCCTGGAAGGCGAGTTGACCACCACCACGAGTGACGGTAAATATAATAACGGCACCAAGTTCGATCTGGATACCATTGCGGCCTACCTGGCCTTCCGCACCGCGGGGCCGGTATATTTAAAAGCCAAGGGTGGTTTCTTGCAGGTTGATGGAGATGGTGGTTCTGATACCGGGGCGTCCTATGGTATCGGCATCGGATTCGGCATTGGTATTGCCCAGCTGGAACTGGAATATACCCAAACGGCTGTTGATCCTGACCTGGCGTTTGTGAGTGTTGGGGTACAGTTTTAGAGTACGTGATCTGTTTTCTGAAAAGGCCCCGGTATCGGGGCTTTTTTTTGGCTGACCGGCCACTCGGCATGACCCGGGTGATGTCTTCTGTTCAGTTTTGGCATGTAGGAGGCCAGCCCCCTGGCCGATGGGTTGAGATGTTGCGATCCTTCGTCCAGGCCCTGCGCCTAATGCTGGGCCAGGATGTGCCGAAAGTAATATGGTGGACGGCAAGAATAGGCGGACCAGGACAGGTTTGAAGACGACACAACAAAAACAGGTAAGGCGATTAGAACCCGGTGTCGGCATTGTGCTACTGGGTTTTGTGCTGCTGCTGGTGTTGATGGTGGGGCTGATTCTCTCTGCGCGGCAGCAGATGTCGGTGATCCAGCAGCGCCTGGTGGAGATCGTTAACGAGCAGAATGTCAAAACCGACCTGGTGTACACCATGCGCTTCGCCGCCCGCGAGCGTTCGCTGGATATGCAGTCGGCCCTGCTCGTCGACGACTGGGTGGAACGGGATGAGCTGATGCTGCACTACAACCGCATGGGCGCCCAGTTTGTTCGTGCCCGGCAGGCGCTGCTGGAGATGAACCTGACCGCCGATGAAAAGGCGATACTGGAGCAGCAGGGTGAGATCACCCGCGATGTCGTGCCATTGCAGAACCAGATCTTCGATATGGCCGTCGAGGGTGATCTGGAACAGGCCGTCTTGCTGCTCACCTCAAAAGCCATCCCCGGCCAGAATCGGGTGTTCGCCACGCTCAACGAACTCATCGAGGTGCAGCGCACCGCGACGGCGCAGCTTGCCGGGCAGGCCGAGGCAGAGTATCGGCGGATTCGGACCAATCTGATTACGCTCGGCAGTGCCGTGCTGCTGTTGTCCATCGCGATTGCGGGCTACGTAATAATCACCATTTCCCGTTATGGGCGGCAGCGACGCGAGGATATCGAATCGCTCAATCAAATGGCGGCCTACCCCGAGCAAAATCCCAGCCCGGTGCTGGAATTCAATGACCAGGGGCAGGTCACGTACATGAACCCGGTCGCCAGGCGCCTGTTCCCTGCGGTGCAGGATTCCGCCTCGCAACATGCCCTGTTTGAAAGCCTGAAGGACTCGGTGGCGCAGTTGCGTTCGTCGGATCTGTGGATGGTGGAACAGGAAACCAGGGTCGGCGATCGCTATTTCCAGCACTGGGTGACGCTGATCCCCGAACTGGAGACGGTACGGGTGTATTCGCTTGATATCAGCGATTCAAAACGTACCGAATCCGAGCTGCGGGAACACCGGGACCACCTGGAAGAGATCGTCACGCAGCGAACGGCGGACATGGCCAATGCCATCGATGAGCTGGAGGCCTTCTGTTATTCGGCGTCGCACGACCTGCGGGCGCCGCTGCGATCGATTGATGGTTTTAGTCTGGCGCTACTCGAGGACTACGGCGATCGCCTCGATGAAGAGGGGCTGGGTCTGCTCGGACGGGTGCGCAACAGCGCCCAGAACATGTCGCGTCTTATCGATGACCTTTTGCGCCTGTCGCAGGTCACCCGTGGCGGGTTCCAGAGGACCGCGATCGATCTGACGCGAATGGCCCAGGCCGTCGAGCAGACCCTACGCCAGGAAAACCCCGGGCGTAGCGTCGAGGTCTCGATTGCGCCGGGCATGCAGGCCTGGGGCGATCAGCGACTGCTGAATATTGCCCTGGTGAACCTGCTGTCCAATGCCTGGAAATATACCCAGCAGCGGCAGGCCGCGTCGATTGAAGTGGGCATGGAAGAGCAGGCCGGGGTCACGGTCTATTTTGTGCGTGACAATGGCGTGGGGTTTAATCAGGACTATGCCGACAAGGTGTTCGAACCCTTTCAGCGCCTGCACGGTGCCGAATACGAGGGTAGCGGTATCGGCATGGCCACGGTGTTGCGGGTGGTGCGACGTCATCAGGGACGGATCTGGGTGTTGTCGGAACAGGGCAGGGGGACCTGCTTTTACTTCACCCTGGCTCAGGCTCCCGGCCCGTACCTTATATAAGGTCGACGTCTTCTTCCTCTCTTTATCAATGATTCCATCCTGCTGAATCCGGCAGGCCTCTAGCGATCCGCAGTGGCGCGCAGCGCCTCGATCATGGCCCGTGCGGCATTCGACAGGGTGCGTGCCCGGTGATGGACGACCCCCAGTTGTCGCGTCATCTGCAGCGCCGGCACCGGCAGACTGACCAGGTCCGCGCTTAACAGGGTCTCGGGTAAAACCGACCAGCCCAGCCCGATGCTGACCATCATTTTAATGGTCTCCAGATAATTGGTGGTCATCGGCGCGTGCAGGCGCAGGCCGTGGGGGGCGAAGCTGCGCTCCAGCAGTTCACGGGTGTAGGTGGCCTCGCTGGGCAGGATGGCGTGGTGCCGGGCAAGCTCGGCCACCTCGATCGGGCGCTGGGGTGTCGAGGCCCGCGACGCCAGGGGGTGGTCCCGCCCCACCACGATGGCCAGGGGATCCCGCCAGAGCAATTCACTGTGCAGATCTGTCAGCGGCTCCAGTGGCAGGGTGACGATGCCCAGCTCTAGCTCGCCGGCATGTACGGCGCGACAGGCGGCCTCCGAATCCATGAATTGCAGGTCGAGATCCACCTGCGGATAGGCCCGGGTGAACTGCCGCAATACCGGTGGGATGCGGTGCAGGCCGATGTGGTGGCTGGTGCCGATGCTGAGTCGCCCCGCCACGTGCCCGGTGAGGTTGGAGATCAACCGCCGGCTGTCCTCGATATCGCGCAGGATGGCCCTCGCGCGGGGCAACAGCTCGCGACCGGCCTCGGTCAGGCTGACACGACGCCCGATGCGATCAAACAGGGCCGCCCCCAGCTCGCCTTCCAGGGTGGCGATGCGTTTACTCACCGCCGGCTGGGTGAGATAGAGCTGTTCGGCGGCCAGCGAGAACGATTCCCGCTCGGCGGCAATGATAAAGGTGTACAGGTTGACGGTGTCCATGGGGCTAGTTTATTCATTCCTTTATGGAATGCAAATCATGAATAAATAGAATTGTTGTTATTTTCTGGGTGTACTAGGATTCACTCCCCTACAGCAGGATCGATGCAGCAGGGCCCTGAGACCTAGTGACAGTCAGTGATAGTCAGTGACAGGCACCGAAAGAAGCCGCAAGAGGCAGCGAGGAAAGACAATGGCCGGCAAAACCCTTTATGACAAATTATGGGAGCAGCACGTGGTGCGCACCCAGGACGATGGCACCTGCCTTCTTTATATAGACCGCCACCTGGTGCATGAGGTGACCTCGCCGCAGGCCTTTGAGGGCCTGCGCCTGGCGGGGCGTAAACCCTGGCGTGTGGACGCCAATCTCGCCACCCCGGACCACAATGTGCCGACCACCAAAGGTGAGGCCGGCGCGAGGGCGCAGGGCATCACCGATCCCGTGTCGCGCCTGCAGGTGGAGACCCTGGATCAGAACTGTGATGAATTCGGGATCACCGAATTCAAGATCGACGACATCCGCCAGGGGATCGTGCATGTCATCAGTCCCGAGCAGGGGGCCACCTTGCCGGGCATGACCCTGGTGTGTGGCGACTCGCACACCTCCACCCACGGCGCGCTCGGCGCCCTGGCGCACGGTATCGGCACTTCCGAGGTGGAACACGTGCTGGCGACCCAGTGCCTGATTCAGCGCAAGTCGAAAAATATGTTGGTGAGTGTCGACGGGCCGGTGGGCCCGGGCGTCACCGCCAAAGACATTGTGTTGGCGATCATCGGCAAGATCGGTACCGCCGGAGGCACCGGCTACGCCATCGAATTTGGTGGCGAGGGTATTCGTGATCTTTCCATCGAAGGCCGCATGACTGTGTGCAATATGGCCATCGAGGCGGGCGCGCGGGCGGGCATGGTGGCGGTGGATGACAAGACCATCGACTATGTGCAGGGCCGACCCTACGCGCCGACCAGCGAACAGTGGGAACAGGCCGTCGCCGTCTGGCGTGAGCTGCATTCGGACGACGATGCGGTATTCGATCGCGTGGTGCGCATCAACGGCGCCGGCATCCAGCCGCAGGTGACCTGGGGCACCTCACCGGAAATGGTGGTCCCGGTGGATGCCTGTGTGCCTGACCCTGACAAAGAATCAGACAGTGTGAAGGCCGAGGGCATGCGCGCGGCGCTGAAATACATGGGCCTTGAGGCCAACACACCGATCACTGAAATCAAGATCGACAAGGTGTTCATCGGCTCCTGCACCAACTCGCGCATCGAGGACCTGCGCGCGGCAGCCGCCGTGGCCCAAAAAGCGCTGAAAGAGGGCCGCAAGGTGGCGGCCAACGTCAAACTCGCCATGGTGGTGCCGGGCTCGGGCCTGGTGAAGCAACAGGCGGAAGAGGAAGGTCTCGACAGGATCTTCATTGAGGCCGGCTTCGAATGGCGCGAGCCGGGCTGCTCCATGTGCCTGGCCATGAATGCCGACCGGCTGGAGCCGGGCGAGCGCTGCGCCTCCACCTCGAACCGCAACTTCGAGGGTCGGCAGGGGCAGGGCGGCCGCACCCATCTGGTGAGTCCGGCCATGGCGGCCGCCGCCGCGGTGATGGGTCATTTCGTGGACGTACGCGATTTTGATTTAGAGAGTCAGGGAGAATAAGCAATGGAAAAATTTGAAAAGATGACCGGTCTGGTGGCGCCCATGGACCGCTCCAATGTGGACACCGACGCCATCATTCCCAAACAGTTCCTGAAATCCATCAAGCGTTCGGGCTTTGGTCCTAATGCCTTTGACGAGTGGCGCTATCTGGATCACGGCGAGCCGGGCATGGATAACAGCACGCGCCCGTTGAATCCCGACTTCGTGCTCAATCAGCCGCGCTATCAGGGCGCGAGCATTTTGCTGGCGCGCGACAACTTCGGCTGTGGCTCGTCGCGCGAGCATGCGCCGTGGGCGTTGCTTGATTTTGGCTTTCGCGTCATCATCGCGCCCAGTTACGCGGACATCTTTTTCAACAACTGTTTCAAGAACGGTATCCTGCCCATTGTGCTCGATGCGCAGATCGTGGATCGCCTGTTTCAGGCCGTGGCCGCCAATGAGGGTTATCGCCTCACGGTGGACCTCGAGGCACAAACGATCACCACGCCCGAGGGAAAAAGCATTGCCTTCGAGGTGGAAGAATTCCGCAAGCATTGCCTGTTGAATGGCCTGGACGACATCGGCCTCACCCTGCAGCACGTGGATGACATCCGTGCCTATGAGGCGCGGCGCCGGGCAGAGGCGCCCTGGTTGTTTTAATCGTTGTTTTAAAAGTTACCGTAGGATGGGCAGTGCCCACCCTACAGAGAACCAAGTGATGACTAAAAAAATTGCAGTGTTACCGGGTGATGGCATCGGTCCCGAGATCGTCGCCGAGGCGGTGAAAGTGTTGGAACGTCTGCGCGATAATTTCGGCCTGGCCATCGAAATGGAAGAGGCCCCCGTGGGTGGCGCCGGTTACGATGCCGCCGGCCACCCGCTGCCTGCTGATACGCTGGCACTGGCCAAGGCATCCGATGCCATCCTGTTGGGCGCGGTCGGTGGATACAAATGGGAATCGCTCGATATCAGCGTGCGCCCGGAGAAGGGCCTGCTGGGTCTGCGCTCGGAGCTGGCGCTGTTCTCCAACCTACGTCCCGCCATCCTCTATAAGCAGTTAGCGGATGCCTCGACCCTGAAGCCGGAAGTGGTGGCCGGGCTGGATCTCATGATCGTGCGCGAACTCACCGGCGGCATCTATTTCGGTCAGCCGCGCGGTATCCGCACCCTGGAGAATGGCGAGCGGCAGGGCTTCAACACCCTGATCTATGCCGAGCATGAAATCGAACGCATCGTGCGCTCCGCCTGTGATATCGCCATGAAACGCGGCAAACGCGTCTGTTCCGTGGACAAGGCCAACGTGCTGGAATGCACCGAGCTGTGGCGCGAGGTGGCGATTCGCGTGGTGAAAAACGAATACCCGGAGATCGAGCTGTCGCATATGTACGTGGATAATGCCGCCATGCAGCTGGTACGCGCCCCCAAACAGTTTGATGTGATGGTCACCACCAACATGTTCGGTGATATCCTCTCCGATTGCGCCGCCATGCTCACCGGTTCCATCGGCATGCTGCCGTCGGCCTCACTGGACGCCAACGGCAAGGGCATGTACGAACCGATTCACGGTTCGGCCCCGGATATCGCCGGGCAGAATGTCGCGAACCCGTTGGCAACGATTTTGTCGGTGGCGATGATGTTGCGTTATTCGCTGAATGAAGCGGCCATGGCGGATCGCATCGAACAGGCCGTCGAAAAAGTGCTGGATCAGGGTCTGCGCACTGCGGATATTTTCAGTGACGGCATGCGAAAGGTCAGCACCTCTGAAATGGGCGATGCTGTCGTCGCTGCTTTGCAGCAACAGTAGCGGGTGACGAGGGGCGAGTATCTAGGTTTTTGGTCCTGGTGACTCGATACTCGCCACTCATAGATAAACTTTTAACGGGATCAGCAGTTTTAGAATCTGCAGGAGCGAATACGATGAAAAGAGTCGGATTGATTGGTTGGCGCGGTATGGTGGGTTCGGTGCTGATGCAGCGCATGCGTGAGGAAAATGACTTTGCGCTGATCGAGCCGGTGTTTTTTACCACCTCGCAGGCAGGCCAGGCGGGTCCCGATATCGGCAAGGACGTTGCAAGCTTGAAAGACGCCAACAGCATCGATGAGCTGAGGGCCATGGATGTGATCATTACCTGCCAGGGCGGCGACTACACCAAGGCGATTTATCCGCAACTGCGTCAGGCCGGCTGGGACGGTTACTGGATCGATGCCGCCTCCAGTCTGCGCATGCAGGGTGACAGCATCATCGTGCTGGATCCGGTCAACAAGGCGGTGATCGAGAAGGGCCTGGCCAACGGCGTGAAAACCTTCGTCGGCGGCAACTGCACCGTGTCGCTGATGCTGATGGCCATCGGCGGGTTGTTTGAAAAGGATCTGGTGGAGTGGATTACGCCCATGACCTATCAGGCCGCCAGCGGTGCCGGTGCGCGTAACATGCGTGAACTGATCCAGCAGATGGGCGCCATTGATGCCGAAGTCAAAGATCTGCTGGATGATCCCGCCTCGGCGATTCTCGAGATCGATAAAAAGGTGGCGAACTTCATTCGCTCCGATCGTTACCCCACCCAGGACTGGCCGGTGCCACTGGCCGGCTCGCTGATCCCGTGGATCGACGTGCCGCTGGACTCCGGGCAGAGCAAGGAAGAATGGAAGGCACAGGTGGAGACCAACAAGATTCTTGGTCGTAGCAGCAGTCCAGTGCCCATCGACGGCCTGTGCGTGCGCATCGGCGCCATGCGTTGTCACAGTCAGGCGCTGACCATCAAGATGAAGCAGGACGTGCCACTGGATGAAATCGCCGACATCATCGCCAGTCATAATGACTGGGTGAAGGTCGTGCCCAACGACCGCGAACGCACCATGCAGGAGCTGACGCCGGCAGCGGTGACCGGCACCCTGACGGTACCCGTGGGCCGCATGCGCAAACTGACGATGGGTAAGGATTACCTGTCCGCCTTCACCGTGGGCGATCAGTTGCTGTGGGGTGCGGCGGAACCGTTGCGCCGTATGTTGCGCCTGTTGCTGGAAGCATAATTATTAAACCACGGATTCAGGTTTAAGTTATCCAGGTTAGCGGCATAACTGGATTCGTATATTTAAAAAATAGTGGAGCATTAATCTCGCATGAGTGAAAAAATTGATCTGGCACTCGTCGGCGCAACCGGCCTTGTCGGTGAGGCCGTGGTGTCGTTTTTGGCGGAACGCGCTTTTCCGGTGGGAAAATTCTTTCCGTTGGCGAGCGCGCATACGGCTGGACAAAAGGTGGAGTTGGACGGCAAATATCACACCGTAAAGGATGTGCTCGATTTCGATTTTTCACAGGTGAAGATGGCGTTGTTCTGCGCCGGCGATGCGGTGTCTGCCGAGTATGTCCCCAGGGCCCTGGCGGCAGGCTGCATTGTGGTCGATACCTCGTCGCAGTTTGCCGATGACGCGGATGTGCCGCTGGTGATTCCGGAGGTCAACCCGCAGGTGCTGGCGGGTTTTGGCCAGGCCAGGGGGCAGCGCAAGCTCATTATCAGCCCCGACAGTGCGACCGTGCAGATGCTGATCGCCCTCAAACCCATTCATGACGCGGTGGGTATTGATCGCATCAACGTCGTCAGTTATCAGGCGGCCACGGCCCTGGGCAGGGCCGGCATGGGCGAGCTTGCCAGCCAGACGATTGCCCTGCTGAATATGCAGGAGGTCAAGAGCGACGTTTTTCCACAGCAGATCGCGTTTAATGTCTTGCCCCAGGTCGATGTCGTGGAAGAAAATGGCTACCTGGGCTGCGAGATGAAAATGGTAAGGGCGTCGCAAAAAATTCTTGCCGATAACGATATCGTTATTCATCCGACCACCTTGCAGGCGCCGGTCTTTTTCGGCCATTCGCAGGTGCTGAGCGTGGAGACCCGGGCCAAACTGGGCGCCAAAAAGGCAACCGAGCTGTTGCGCCGGGCGCCCGGGGTGAAGATGCTGAAGGCTGGCGCAAAGGGTGGTGGTCCTACCGCGGTCACCGATGCGGCAGGTCAGGATGCGGTATTCGTGGGGCGGGTGCGCGATGATATTTCCGACCCCTATGGTTTAAGTTTGTGGGTGGTTGCCGATAATGTGCGCAAGGGGGCCGCCCTGAATAGTGTGCAAATCCTTGAATTATTGGTAAAAGAAGGTGTGTAAGTTATAGTGGCTTCTTAAGTGGCTTCTTAAACTTTTCTCTAATTGCCTAATATTTCTAAATAATTCCTATAGGTTGCCGATGCTGTAGTGGGTTTCCTAGATAGGGGGCTCAGCAGGCAGGCTGAAAAACTAAAAACGGGAGTAACTATGGGTAAGCTATTGGCACCTGCTAGACAATCGGCACCGGCTAAACGATTGGCAGCGGTCATTGCCCTTTTGGCAATGTTGATTCCGGTCGCGAGTTATGCGCTGGGTCTTGGCAACATCACGATGAATTCGGCGCTGAACCAGCCGCTGAATGCCGAAATCGAGTTGCTTTCGCTACAGCCGGATGATCTCAATAATCTGGTGGTCAAGCTGGCCTCGGAAGAGGATTTCCAGCGGGTCGGCGCCGAGCGGGCCTTTTTCCTTACCGACATCCGCTTCGATGTCGTCAAACGCAAAAATGGCACCGCCTACGTCCAGCTGAATAGCACCCGAACCGTTACCGAACCCTTCCTGGATTTTGTCGTTGAGGCCCGCTGGCCTCGGGGACGCATCCTGCGAGAATTTACCGTACTGGTGGATCCGCCTGTGTTGTCCGCCGAGGCGCCTGCCCCGGTGTCCCAGCCTGCGGCCGCCGCGACACCTTCGGCAGCCGCTGCCAGCCGTCCTGCCCAGACCCGCCAGGCCCCCATCCGCGCCCGCGCCGAGCTGGCGCCAGTCAGCCGTAAGGCCGGTGAGCTGACGTATGGCCCGGTGAAATACAACGATACCCTGTTTGAAATTGCCAACCAGATGCGTCCCGGCGACGTCACGGTCAATCAGATGATGGCCGCCCTGGTGCGTGAGAATCCCAATGCCTTCTATAACGGTAATGTGAACCAGCTGAAGGCCGGTTATGTGTTGCGGGTGGATGATGCCGCCAGGCTGAACGCACTGACCGTGGCGGATGCGGATGCAGAAATTCAACGTCAGCACGTCGAGTGGCGAGCCCGTAAGAGTGGCAAGCTGGTGCTGCAGGCAGAGGCGCCTGCCGGTGGTCGAGTGGCGCGTGATGGTGAAGGCGCGGCCGGTTCGACACTGTCGGCTGCCGATCAGGCCCGTCTCAAGCTGGTCGCGCCAGGCAGTCAGGGTGCCGGTAGCGGTGCGGGTGAGGGTGATGTCAACCAGCTGCGCGAAGACCTGTTGCTGGCGGCCGAGGCGCTGGATGCCAATCGTCAGGAAACCGATGAACTGAAATCCCGTCTCTCCCAAATGGAAGAACAGCTGGAGGCCATGCAACGTCTGATCATGCTCAAGGATGATGAGATGCTGAGTATGCAGAAACAGCTGGGTAAGGATGTCGTACCGGCTGAGGCCGAGACGCCCATCGTCAGCCCGGAAGCGATCAGCGATGAGGCCGCCGCAGATGATGCCGCGATTGCCGCGATGGCAGAGTCGATGCCGTCGGAAGACGAGGCCCCAGTGGTCGAGGCCGAGGAGGCAGTGGCTCCCAAGATGGCGCCAGCGCCTGCCGTAGTGGATGAGCCGGGTCTGCTGGATGATCCCATGCTGATGTACGGTGGTATTGGCATCCTGGTACTGATCATCGCCGTAGTGATTCAACGCCGCCGCAGGATGCAGGATGGCTTTGAGGAGAGCATTCTGAACGTGGGTGGTGCGGGCGCGAGTGCCGGTGCGACCGCAGAGACGATGACCCAGGGCGGTGAAAGCTCCATGGTCAGCGATTTCGCCATGAGCGAGATGAGTGGCATGAGCGGCATCGAGGCGGATTCGGCTGATGTGGATCCTATCTCTGAGGCCGACGTTTATCTGGCTTACGGCCGTCATCAGCAGGCAGAAGACATTCTTAAAGAGGCGCTGGAGAAAGAGCCGGAGCGCAACGAGATCAAACTCAAGCTATTGGAGGTCTCCTTTGCGGCCAAGGATCGCGCGGTCTTTGAGCAACGCGCCCAGGAGTTCCATGATGCCCTGGGTGATGAATCAGATCCCATGTGGGCCAAGGTGGTCACCATGGGTTCACAGCTCTGTCCGGGTAGCGATCTGTTTGGTGGTAGCTCTGCCGATGCGCTGAAAGAGGATTTGGCCGAGGCGGCCGAGGCGGGTGATGACGATCTGCTGGATTTCGATTTTGACCTGGATACCGACAGTGTTGGCGGAGACTCGTCCGGTCTTGATCTGGAGGCCGATGACGTCTTTGCGGAACTGGAGGCGGCCACGGGTGATGCCGCTGCCTCGCTCGCAGAGCCGGAGACGGAAGAGCTTGCCGACCTGAATTTTGATATGGAGATGCCGTCGGAGGAGCCGGTCAAGGCCGAAAAGCCCGCCGCTGCCCCAAAAGCGGACGATGACAATGGCCTGGACTTCGATGTCTCGTCACTGGATTTCAATCTTGATGTCGATGCCGAGTCGGAAGACACGGCAGTGGCGACCGCCGATGAGGAAGGCGGTCTGGATTTTGATCTGGGCGGCATGGATGAGCTGTCACTGGAGTCTGCCGGGGAAGACCTGTCCGCTGAGGATCTGGGTGATGAATTGGCCAATGAGCTGGGAGATGAGCTGGGCGACGAACTGGAGGATGTGTTTGGTTCCGTCGACGAGGTCGGCACCAAGCTGGACCTGGCCAAGGCCTATGTTGATATGGGCGATGCCGACGGTGCGCGCAGTATCCTCGATGAGGTGCTGGAAGAGGGTGATGACGAGCAGAAAAAACAGGCTGAGGAGTTGTTGTCACAAATTGCCTGATGCCTGATTCGGGCGCTGGCGATTGTCGTCAGTAACCGGGATACCAACGGCGCGGACTCTCTGGAGTCGCGCCGTTTTTTTTCGCGGCGGTTTTGGTTGCGGGTTTTGGGTACGGATTCTGGATACAGGTAGTGTGGCTGAGGCTCGCCGGGTTTGTCGTTTGCCGGAAGTTCGCGAGACCTTACTGGAAGTGCGTAGGCAGTTTGCGGTAAAGTCGCATGCTGTCTCCGGCCGGCACAAGGCGGCCGATCTCCCTCACGAAATGTTGCCATCAATCTATCTATGCACGCAGTGATCAAGATAATCTGTTTTCTGATTTTTGCGGCGGCGATGGCGGCCGGTGAATCCGCAGTCCTGTTGCTGGGCACACTGCTGGTGGTCCCCCTGTATCTGTTCAAGATCAGCACAGGGGGCTGCGCCCCGCTGGGTCCGGCACGGGTGATGTTAAAGCGACTGCGCTGGCTGTTTCTGTCCATTTTTGTCATCTATCTGTTTTTCACCCCCGGGGTCCTGTTGTGGCCCGAACTGGTGTGGGGACCTACTCGGGAAGGTGTGTTGTTGGGGCTGTCCCGCATCGCGGTGCTGGTGTTGCTCGTTGCTGCGGTCAACGTGTTGCTGACCAGTACCGGGCAGGACGAGTTTCTGGGGGCCATACACTGGTGTCTGCGACCGCTGTCCTGGATTGGCGTGTCGCATGAGCGATTGGCAGTGCGCATCAGCCTGACTCTGGAATCCGTCAGTGCCGTGCGTGCAGCCTATCGCCGTGAATCCCGGGTGGGTGATGAGGGCGCAACGGCGGCTGTTGAAGTCTCTGCCACGGGTCCCAGACTACGCATGATTGCCCGTACCGCGCAGCGTCTGTTTTCGCAGGTGGTGCGGGAGGCGCACGCGGCACCCTTGCGCGAAATTGCCCTGCCCGAGCAGACGCGACCGCCGCTGTTGCAGTGGGGCATTCCCCTGCTGTTGCTGGCGGTGATCGTGGGCGTCAAGCTGACGGCGAAAAGCCTCGCCGTGGAGGGGGTGTAGTCTGATGCGTATCGCCATGGGCGTGGAATACGACGGCAGCCATTTTTGCGGCTGGCAGGCTCAGAAAGAGGATTTGCCGACGGTGCAGGAGAGTCTGGAAATCGGCATCTCTAAAGTGGCCAACGCGGAGGTGAAGATTGTCTGCGCGGGTCGTACCGACACGGGGGTGCACGGTTACGGACAGGTGATTCATTTCGATACCGACACCGAGCGCAGTGAACGTTCCTGGGTGCTGGGCACCAATGCCAATATCAGCAAGGCCATTTCGGTGTTGTGGGCCAAGCCGGTGAGTGACGATTTTCATGCGCGCTTTTCGGCGGTGCGTCGACGTTACCGTTACGTGATCGCCAATCGCTTTGTGCGCCCCAGTTTTGCCGCAGGACGCGTGTCCTGGGATCACCGGCCTTTGGACGAGCGACGCATGCAACAGGCTGCGCAGCACTTGCTGGGTGAGCACGATTTTAATTCCTACCGTGCGGCAGCCTGTCAGGCACACAGCCCGATACGCACGGTGCATCAACTGGATGTGCAACGCCGGGAAGATCTGATCATCATCGACCTCGAGGCCAACGCCTTTCTGCACCACATGGTGCGCAATATCGCCGGGGTACTGATGGCCATCGGTGCGGGCGAGCAAGACATCGACTGGAGTCGCGAGGTGCTGGAGGCGCGCGACCGCACGCAGGGGGGCGTCACGGCGCCGCCGCACGGACTTTATTTTATGGGTGTAGAATATCCGCCGGAGTTCGGCATTCCGCAGGTTCCGCCGACCCAGCTGGTCTGGTAACCTGCGCCGCTCATTGTAGTAGAGCTTAATTAGATCGTTTTTTTGACCCTGTTGTTTCACGCCACGCGTCCAGATAAACATGACCACTCGAATAAAAATTTGCGGCATCACCAATCCGCAGGATGCGGAACAGGCCGCGAAGCTGGGTGTGGATGCCATCGGCCTGGTGTTTTATGGCCCCAGCCCGCGCCATGTCGACATCAAACAAGCCTGCGCGGTGCTGGATGCCTTGCCGCCCTTTGTGACGTCGGTGGGCCTGTTCGTGAACGCTTCGGCGGAGGAAATCCAGGCAGTGCTGGATCAGGTCAACCTGGATCTGCTGCAATTTCACGGAGATGAATCGCCCGAGTTTTGCGCCAGTTTTGACCGGCCGTGGATCAAGGCGATCCGCATGGCCGAGGGCGTCGATTTGCACGCCGAGGCGGCGCGTTACGCGCAATCCTGGGGCCTGTTGCTGGATGCCTATCATCCGGCCCTGCCGGGCGGCACCGGTGAGTCGTTCGAGTGGGCGCGGGTGCCGGATGACTTGCCGACATCGGTGATACTCGCCGGGGGCTTGAACGCCGAAAATGTGGGTGAGGCGATCCGCATCGTGCGGCCCTACGCCGTGGATGTGAGTGGTGGCGTCGAGGCCGACCCTCGATTAAAAGGCAAGGGTGTGAAGGATTGGGGTAAAATGGCGGACTTTGTCGCCGCGGTGCAGGCGGCGGATGCGTTAAATCTTCGGATGACGCATTGAATTGTTTCAGCAGTAAGTAGGGTGGGCATCGCCCACCATCACGAGTTATCCAAAACCTGAAACGGTGGGCGGTGCCCACCCTTGTATTTAGACAACAGAAGAGGTAAGTCAGCGTGTCACAGCAGGACTTAAATCGAGGCGACAAACTCATCGGTCAGATGCCGGACAATCGCGGCCATTTCGGGGTTTACGGTGGTCGCTTCGTCGCTGAAACCCTAATGGTGCCGTTACAGGAGCTACAGGCCGCCTACGAAAAATACCTCGCCGATCCGGCGTTTCTCGCCGAGCTGGATGCCGATCTGCATGACTATGTGGGCCGACCTTCGCCGTTGTATTTCGCCGAGCGCTGGAGCCGTCAGCTGGGTGGAGCGCGCATCTATCTGAAGCGCGAAGACCTCAACCACACCGGCGCCCACAAGGTGAACAACACCATCGGTCAGGCCCTGCTGGCCAAACGACTGGGCAAGACCCGCATCATCGCCGAGACCGGCGCCGGTCAGCATGGCGTGGCCACCGCGACCGTGGCGGCGCGACTGGGCCTCAAGTGCGTGATCTATATGGGGGCGGTGGATATCGCCCGTCAGGCCATCAATGTCTATCGCATGAAGCTGCTGGGCGCCGAGGTGGTGTCCGTGGAATCCGGCTCAAAGACCCTCAAGGATGCGCTGAACGAGGCCATGCGTGACTGGGTCACCAATATCGACGATACCTTCTACATCATCGGCACCGTTGCCGGGCCGCACCCCTATCCGGCCATGGTGCGCGACTTTCAGGCCGTCATCGGCCGCGAGGCGCGGGCCCAGGTGCTGGAAAAGACGGGACGATTACCCGATGCCCTGATCGCCTGTGTGGGTGGCGGCTCCAATGCCATCGGCCTGTTTTATCCCTTCCTGGACGACCAGGCGGTGGCCATCTATGGGGTGGAGGCCGCGGGCGAGGGGCTGGAGTCCGGCCATCACGCCGCGCCGCTGTGCGCCGGTACCCCCGGTGTGCTGCACGGCAATCGCACCTATCTGATGGAAGATAAGGACGGTCAGATCATCGAGACCCACTCGGTCTCCGCCGGGCTGGATTACCCCGGCGTTGGTCCCGAGCACGCCTGGCTGAAGGACATCGGTCGTGCCCACTACGTGGCGGTGACCGACGACGAGGCCCTGCAGGCCTTCCATGATCTGACCCGTATCGAGGGCATTATCCCCGCGCTGGAGTCCAGCCATGCCCTGGCCTACGCTACCAAACTGGCACCCACCATGGGCAAGGATCAAATCATCATCGTCAACCTTTCCGGGCGGGGTGACAAGGATATCCACACCGTCGCCGCACTGGAGGGCATTGAAGTATGAGCCATTTTTTTCAGGGTCAGGCCACAGAGTTAACGGGTTTATCCGTACCAGTTCCTTCTCCCCTCAGGGGAGAAGGTTAGGATGAGGGGTGGTTTCGGTTTACGCATTTACCCCCTCACCCCAACCCTCTCCCCCACGGGGGCGAGGGGGTTAAAAGATGGTGCCAATTGTGGGCAGAGGGAGTTTATGGAAGGCACACCAAATAAGTATTTAACGCTGTCTTTTCAGTCCCTATCGTTTGGAAAATGACATGAGCCGTATTGAAAACTGTTTTAGTAAATTAAAGACCGAGGGCCGCAAGGCGCTGATTCCCTACGTGACGGCGGGCGATTCTGATCCCAAGGTCACCGTGCCGCTGATGCATGCCATGGTCAGGGCCGGCGCCGACATCATCGAGTTGGGCGTGCCGTTTTCCGACCCCATGGCCGATGGGCCGGTGATCCAGCGGGCCGCCGAACGGGCGCTGCTGCACCATGTCTCGCTGCGGGATGTGCTGGCCATGGTGGCCGAGTTTCGCCAGCAGGATGCCGACACCCCGGTGGTGCTGATGGGCTATCTCAATCCGGTGGAGGTGATGGGCTACACGGCCTTTGCCGAGGCGGCTGCGCAGGCGGGGGTTGACGGCGTGCTGACCGTGGACCTGCCGCCAGAGGAGGCCGAGGCGCTGGTGACGGCGCTCAAGACCCGGCAGCTGGATCCCATCTTCCTGTTGGCGCCCACCTCGGACGATGAGCGTATCCGGCTGATCTGCGCCGCGGCCAGCGGCTATGTCTACTATGTGGCGGTGAAGGGCGTGACCGGTGCGGGCAATCTGGATGTGCCGGCGGTATCCCGCAAGCTGGATCAAATCCGCGCCCACACGGGCCTGCCCGTCGGCGTGGGTTTTGGCATCAAGGACGCCGAGTCGGCAGCCAGGGTGGCACAGGTGGCCGATGCCGTGGTGGTGGGCAGTGCGCTGGTGCAAAAAGTGGAGCAGGCCGCGGGTCAACACGATAGAATAAACACCGAAATTGCCGATTTGCTGGCGCAGATGCGCGCCGCGATGGATGCATAAACCGGGTCAGATGATTTAGGACACAAGACAGACACATGAGTTGGTTAAAAAAGCTAATCCCGTCAAGAATCAGTCCCCAGACTGGCCAGAAAAAGGCCGTGCCGGAAGGCATCTGGGCGAAATGCGGCGCCTGTAGCGCCGTGCTGTATCGCGCCGAGCTCGAACGCAATCTGGATGTCTGTCCCAAGTGTGACCACCACATGCGCATTGGCGCGCGCCGTCGGCTGGATATCTTTCTGGACAAGGAGCCGCGGGTAGAAATCGGCGCCGAGGTCGTGCCGGTCGATGCCCTGAAATTCAGGGACGTCAAAAAATACAAGGACCGGTTGACCCAGGCACAGAAGGCCACCAACGAGACCGATGCCCTGGTGAGCATGATGGGCCAGGTGCAGGGCGTGCCCGTGGTGGCGGCGGCCTTTGAATTCGGATTCATGGGCGGGTCCATGGGTTCGGTGGTTGGCGAGCGTTTTGTGCGCGCGGCAAATGCCGCCCTGGAACACAATATCCCCCTGGTCTGTTTCTCGGCCAGTGGCGGTGCGCGCATGCAGGAGGCGTTGTTTTCCTTGATGCAGATGGCCAAGACCAGCGCCGTGTTGGCGAGGCTCAGCAAGCGCGGCATTCCGTATATCTCCGTGTTGACCGACCCGACCATGGGCGGCGTGTCGGCCAGCCTGGCGATGCTGGGGGATGTGCACGTGGCGGAACCCAAGGCCCTGATCGGCTTTGCCGGACCGCGCGTGATTGAACAGACGGTGCGGCAGACCCTGCCGGACGGCTTCCAGCGTAGCGAGTTCCTGCAGGAGCACGGTGCAGTGGATATGGTGGTGGATCGGCGTGATCTGCGCGACCGTATTGCCAGCCTGCTGGCCATGCTGACCGGGCAGCCGGCGCCTTAACTTCAGTGACTAGTGGTGAGTGACTAGGAAACCGGCAATACTTCCCTTACCGTCATTCCGGCGATTGCCGGAATCTAGAATGTCGATACATCCTCTGGATCCCGGCTTTCGCCGGGATGACGAATAAATATTATCTCGGGGCTTTCCCTCGATACTCGCTCCTAGAAGCTCGAAACTGTGGTCCATGCGCTTTAACACTCTCCCCGAATGGCTACGTTGGCAGGAGTCCCTGCACCCGCGCGAGATTGAGCTGGGTCTGGAGCGTGTCGGCGAGGTACTGCTGCGGCTCGAGCTGACCCGGCCTAACTTTAAATTGATCACCGTGGCCGGCACCAATGGCAAGGGCTCCAGCGTGGCGATGCTTGAGGCCATTCTGCTGGCCGCGGGTTACCATGTCGGCAGCTATACCTCGCCGCACCTGCTGCGCTACAACGAACGGATCAAGGTCGATGGTCGGCCGGTGGATGACGCCACGCTGTGCGCCGCTTTTTCCCGCATCGATGCGGCCCGCCTCGGCAAGGTCTCAGGCGCCGGGGCAAGCGACGCGGCCACAGTGTCCCTGTCCTATTTTGAATTCGGCACCCTTGCGGCGATCGATATCCTGCAGCGCGCCGGGGTGGATATCGCGATTCTCGAAGTGGGGCTGGGGGGGCGGCTGGATGCGGTCAACGTACTGGATGCCGATGTGGCGCTGATCACCGCCATCGATGTGGATCACGTGGACTGGTTGGGCGCGGACCGCGAGACCATCGCGCGGGAAAAGGCCGGCATCCTGCGCAGCGGGCGTCCTGCGGTGTGTGCGGACCCTTCGCCGCCTTCCTCCCTGCTGGCGTACGCCGCCCAACTGGCGACCCCGTTGTCACTGCTGGCGCGTGATTTTTTCATCACCCGGCCAGAGGGGCAGGAAGGATGCTGGGACTGGCAGGGGGCCGGTCAGGCGTGGCGACAGCTGCCGATACCCGCCTTGCCGGGGGCCTTTCAGCTGCGCAATGCGGCAGGGGTGTTGGCCGCGCTGGCGGCACTGGCGGCGGATTTTCCGCTCGATCAGGCCGCTATCTGCCAGGGCCTGAAGACGGTCCGTTTGCCGGGGCGATTTCAGGTGCTGGAGGGCTTGCCGATGCAGATTCTGGATGTGGCCCACAACGCGCAGAGCGCGCAGGCCCTGGCGGAGAATCTGCGCTGCCTGCCGCGTGCTGGCCGTACCCGAGTCGTGTTGGCGATGCTGACCGATAAGGATATTGCCAGCGTGGTGGGGCATCTAACGGCGCTGGTGGATGTCTGGTATCTGGCGCCACTGGACGTACCCCGTGCCGCACCCCTGTCACAATTGCAGGCCGCCTTTGGCGATGAGACAACCGAGGTGTTTGCGAGCGTGACGGCGGCCCATCGGGCGGCGTTGGCGGCGAGCGAGCCACAGGACCTTGTCGTGGTGTGCGGATCGTTCCACACGGTAGCCGCGGTACTGGGCGACACAGTATAATCATCCTTTGATAATTCCTCCGATTCTGTCCAGAGGCATTTTGTGAATAGTCAACTCAAACAGCGATTGGTGGGGGCGGTAGTGCTGGTCGCACTGGCGGTCATATTTATCCCCATGCTGTTGCCGGGCAAGGGCGACCTTTCCAGGGGTATCGATGGCAGTAATATCCCGCCCGAGCCGGATTATCGTTTTTCTGCCCCGGTTCCGGCGCCCGAGGCGCCACCGATGGCGGCTGCACCCAGCCTGCCGGTGGACGACCTCTCTATGGACGAGGCCCCGGACGCGCCGCCTGTCTCATCGGTGAAGCCGTCGCCGGTCGTCACCGAGCCGCCAAAGGCGAGCCCCGCAAAAAAGGCCACCACGCCTAAAGCCGCACCAATCAAGGCCGCACCGTCGGTCGCGCTGAGCGAAAAATCGCCCCAGGCCAGTGGCTGGGTGGTGCAGGTGGGTAGTTTTTCCAGCCAGCCCAATGCCAAAGCGCTGTGCGAGAAATTACGCAAGCAGGGCTATGCCTGTTTTGTGGAGGCGGTGCAGGCGTCAGCGGATGCGGTCTATCGTGTGCGCGTCGGGCCGACGGTGAGCCGTGCTACGGCCGACAAGATGCGGCAGAAATTGCTGGATGTGATCGGCCTGCAGGGGCTGGTGCAGGCCTACCCGTGAGCAGAGACTGGCCGGTGTCGGTCGCGGTATCTATAGTCATGCAACGGTACCCGTGTGAAGGAATATACCGATGATCTGGGTTGATATTGTTATCCCGGGCATCATCGCGATTTCCGCATTGTTCAGTTTGATGCGGGGTTTTGTGCGTGAAGCCCTTTCACTGGCAGGTTGGGTGGCGGCCTTCTGGGTGGCGCTGACCTTTGCGAAGGATTTCGCCGAGCTGTTGCTGGCGGGAATTTCCGCCCCATCGTTGCGGATGGTGGTGTCATTCACCATCCTGTTTGTGGTGACACTGGTGATCACCGCCTTGCTCAACCGTCTCGCGGGCCAGTTGGTGTCGAGAACGGGATTGAGTGGCACCGATCGTATGATCGGCATGATTTTCGGCATCGCCCGCGGCGTGGTGGTGGTGTCGGTGCTGGTACTGCTGGCGGGACTGACCACCCTGCCGCAGGACCCCTGGTGGCAACAGTCGGTGTTGATCGACGTGTTCCATAAGCTGGCCCTGTGGCTGCGCTATACCGTTGCGCCGGAACTGAGCGGCGGCGCTATTCCTGGCAAGTGATTTTTTAGCCAATGATCTGTAGTCGATGATTGGGCTTTTGGGTGATTAAATGAGGTATCTCAGATGTGCGGCATAATCGGTATCGTCGGAACAGAAAATGTTAACCAGAATTTGTACGACGGTTTAACGGTATTGCAACACCGTGGACAGGATGCGGCAGGTATCGTCACCTGTCATCAGCGCCGGCTGTATATGCGTAAGGATAACGGCCTGGTGCGCGATGTGTTTCACACCCAGCATATGCTGCGCCTGCAGGGTTCAATGGGTATTGGCCACGTGCGTTACCCGACCGCAGGCTGCTTTTCCTCGGCGGAGGCGCAACCCTTTTATGTGAACTCGCCGTTTGGTATTTCGCTGGCGCACAACGGCAATCTCACCAATGCCGCCGAGCTCAAACGCGATCTGTTTCGCGCCGATCGTCGTCACATCAATACCGATTCTGATTCCGAGGTGCTGCTCAATGTGTTCGCCCACGAGCTGCAACACGTCGGCAAACTGACACTGGATGCCAATGATGTGTTTGAGGCCGTGACCGCCGTGCATCGTCGTTGCCGGGGCGCCTATGCGGTGGTGGCGATGATCACCGGTTACGGCATTGTGGCATTCCGTGATCCCCACGGTATTCGTCCGGTGGTATTCGGCAAGCGCGAAACACCGCGTGGCGACGAATACGTGGTGGCCTCCGAAAGCGTTGCCATTGATTCACTGGGTTTTGATCTGGTGCGTGACATTGCGCCAGGTGAGGCAATATTCATTGATGTGAAAGGCAATCTCAGCACCCGTCAATGCGCCGATAATCCCAAGGCCTCTCCCTGTATTTTTGAGCATGTCTATTTCGCCCGCCCCGATTCCATCATCGACGGCATTTCGGTTTACAAGGCGCGCCTGCGCATGGGCGAGATGCTGGCCAAGAAGATTAAACGCGTGTATCCGGATCACGATATTGATGTGGTGATTCCCATTCCCGACACCAGTCGCACCTCGGCACTGCAGTTGTCGTATGAGCTGGACGTGGTCTACCGGGAGGGCTTCATCAAGAACCGCTACATTGGCCGTACCTTCATCATGCCCGGTCAAAAGCAGCGTAAAAAATCCGTACGCCAGAAATTGAATGCCATTGAGCTGGAGTTCAAGGGGAAGAACGTCCTGCTGGTGGACGACTCCATCGTGCGTGGCACCACCTCACAACAGATTATTCAGATGGCGCGTCACGCCGGCGCCAACAAGGTGTACTTTGCCTCTGCCGCGCCGCCGGTTCGTTACCCGAATGTTTATGGCATCGATATGCCCTCGGTGGCCGAGCTAGTGGGGCATGATCGCGATGAAAAACAGATTGCGGAGGTGATTGGCGCCGACTGGCTGGTTTATCAGGATCTGGAAGATCTGATCGAGACCACGCGCCACGGTAAGTCCGCGGTGGAAAATTTCGACACCTCCGTGTTTGATGGCAAGTACGTTACCGGCGATATTACCCAGGATTATCTGGACTTCGTCGAGAGCAAGCGAAATGACGGTGCGCGTAGTGCCCAGGATGGTGATGAGGCGGTCATTGAGCTGCACAATTCACCGTAATATCAGACCGAGTATGAATGCTTGACGGGACCAGCTGACTTTACTAGTCTGGTCCCTGCGCCGATTTGATTCAGCTTGCGGGCGCGTAACAAATACGGCTAAAGCGAGTTGACGTGAACTACGGAGACCTGCTTTGGCATCAGCTGAGCGGGTTTTTTTGTGCGTGCCAGATTATGCGTGCCAGATTGATAGTGGATGTACAGACATAGACAGTGCGAGGCAAAACAATGTCACATGAAGATGAAACACCCTTCGGGTTTGATACCCTGGCGGTACGCGCCGGGCATGAGCGTACCAATGAAGGCGAGCAGGGCGAAGCGATTTTCACCACCTCCAGTTATGTGTATAGCAGCGCGGCACAGGCGGCGGCACGGTTTTCCGGTGAAGAACCGGGCAATATCTATTCACGCTTCACCAATCCCACTGTGCGCACCTTTGAAAAACGGCTGGCGGCGCTGGAGGGTGGAGAACGCTGCGTGGCAACAGCCTCGGGCATGGGCGCGATCCTGACGACCTGTCTGGGGCTGCTGAAAGCCGGTGACCATATTGTTTCATCGCGGGCTATCTTTGGCACGACCGTCGTCTTGTTTAACAACATCCTTGCCCGCTTTGGGGTGGAAACCTCGTACGTGCCGTTGACGGATCTGGCCGCATGGGAGGCGGCGATTCGCCCCAACACCAAATTGTTATTCCTGGAGACGCCCTCGAACCCGGTGACCGAGATTGCCGATATTCGGGCCATGGCGGAGCTGGCCCATGCTCATGGCTGCCAACTGGTGGTGGATAATTGCTTCTGCACGCCGGCATTACAGCGGCCACTGGAGTTTGGTGCGGACATCGTCATTCATTCCGCCACCAAATATCTGGATGGCCAGGGGCGCTGTATTGGCGGTGCCATTGTGGGCAGCGAGGAATGTGTCGGCGGTGATATCTATGGTGTGGTGCGCACTGGCGGCACCAACATGAGCCCGTTTAATGCCTGGGTATTTCTGAAAGGTCTGGAAACGCTGCGTATTCGCATGGAGGCGCATTGTCGAAATGCACAGCTGCTGGCGGAATGGCTGGAGTCGCAAGCCGCGGTAACTCGCGTCAACTACCCCGGACTGGTCTCGCATCCCCAATATGCCCTGGCTGCACAGCAACAAAGCGGCGCAGGGGGTGTGCTGTCTTTTGAGCTTAACGGTGGGCAGGCGGCGGCCTGGAAGGTGATCGACAATACCCGGTTATTGTCGATCACCGCCAATCTTGGCGACACAAAAACCACCATCACGCATCCCGCCACGACCACACACGGTCGGGTTGATCCTCAGCTGCGCGCCGAGGCAGGGGTCAGTGATGGTCTGGTGCGTATCGCGGTAGGGCTGGAAGATATTGAGGATATCAAGGCCGATCTGGCACGCGGCCTGGATCTGCTCTGAGTGCTAGCGCCTCAAGAGGCGTGACTCGGTGGCGGTGGCCATGTCGTTATTGCCGATTGCCTTGTAGAGCATGGCAAGTTCGGTGAGCACCACCTCCAGTGTCGAGCCATTTTTGTCGTGCTCGCGATCCAGGATTTCGGCCGCCTGTTTGTAAAGTGGTAATGCCTGTTCAAACAGGGCCGTCGATTGCCTTGTCGCGGTATCGGTTTTTTCCACCCCGGCCTCATCAGCGGTCGCAATGTCGCTCGGCTGGTCTACAGGCTTTTCATCTTTCGTGGTGCTTCCACTGTTCGCAACGGCACGGCTCGTAAAGCTGCTATTGTCTGCGCCTACGCGTGCCTGCATGTGGTAGATATTGGCCAGCGTATACATCAACAGGGCGAGCTGAGGGTCGGAAGAGGACAGTAAACCCTGGGCTATACTCAGCGCCTCAGCATAGGCCCTGCTGGCGCGATTAAATTTTCCCTGTTCCAGGTAGGTGCTGCCGAGGTTGACGAGGGTCTGCGCAACTTCCTCATGCTGAACACCCAAAACCGCCTTTTTGTAAGTCAGCACCTGTTTCAGCGTATCTTCCGCCTGCTGGAATTTTGCTTGTGCGATATACGCCTTTGCCAGGCTGGATAAGGCATTGCCAACATAGGGATGTAAGGGGCCTTCGCCTTCTGTCCATAGGGTGATCGCTTGTTGGTAATACGATTCGGCCTTGCTGAATTTTTCTTCACCCTCATACAGAACCGCAAGATTGTAGATGGATTGCGCAACCATCGGATGGGTATCGCCAAAGGCATTCTGGCGTATGCGTAAAGCCTGTTGATGATAGTGTTCAGAATCGGCAAAGCGTTTCATGTCAAAGTAGACATTGGCGAGATTGGTGGCAGCAACGGCCACGTCGGGATGATCCGGGCTGAGCTGTTGCTCTAATATCACCAGCGAGCCAAGCAGATGGTCTTCCGCTACCGATAACCTACCGAGTGTCTGATTGATGATGCCAAGCTTCAGTAATGTGTCGGCGGTATTGACATCATCAATGCCAAAATTATTGAGGGCAATCTTGTGGGTCTGTTCCGCAGTGCGCAATGCCGCCTGGTATTCGCCCTGTTCATAGAGCGTGACGAAATGGATAGTGAGGTTTGTCCATAGGTCTTCAGCAACGGGGGTGATTTCGTTGAATGAGCGTAGGGTTGCGCGCTGATCAATAGTTGCCGGATCCGCTATGCTGTTTATGGCGGCATGACTGGTGCCAAGAATAAGAAAATTAAGCGCAAGAAAATAGACAACCAGTAAATATAAGCGATTCGCTGCTGGCCGAATGGCAAGTGATGTCACTGCGGATGATTTAGCGGATGGCGAGAACGCGGCTGTGTTCCTGCGGCTATCACTGGTTGTGGAATTTTTCATTGTCCTTTTCATCGCCTTTTCGTCGCCCTTTTCATCAACCCATGCCATTTCACTGGGCCTGAATCACTTCTTTCTCAATGTGAAACATTACGGCCATTGATTAAGATGCCCGGTGATTAGACTCGCAATAAACCGACGATGGTCTTGCTTCTCTATGCCTCTTGATGTGGATATCGTCCAATCAATGTGGCGCTTTAAATTTTTATTTATCAGCCAGTGCTTGCTGAAAGGGCGCTGCTGAAAGGATTGTCTGCAACCAGCGGATGGAAAAAGCGAGCGGAATGGCGCGATTTGTTGCGGGGTTACTGTTCTTCTCGGTAGTTACAATAACCGGTCAATGGATTGCGGCGGGCGAGAGAAAAATAAAAACCAGATAAAACATCGCGCTACGGGTGTTTTTCTGGACAGGGTCGGTAGCTTGACTGTGCTGCCGGGGGTTGGGCGGAATCGTGGGTGTGCGTTTCTTAAGTGGAAAAGTCAGTGGAAGGGTGCGTGGCAACCTCGTTTTGCAGGGAGGCCAGTAATTGCTCGGCAACCAGGATATCCGCCGTGCGACGGTTATCCGAAAACGAGGCGAGAAGCTGTGCTAGCTGGTTGCCGGCATTTTCCAGGGAGGTTTCAAAATCCATGCTGCGATGGTTGTCTGTTGGCCCGGTGCAAAGTAACCGTGTCAGGCTGGTCATTGCCCGCAGTGCGAGGGCATTTGCTGCCTGCTGACGGGCATATTCATAGGCCTGGATGAAGAGGCCTTCGGCGGCGCTGATGTCCGGGGGATTCTGTGTCAGCGCCAGTTCACCCTTTAGGCGTAAGAGCTCCGCGTCAAAAAATGTTTCGCCATTGTGTGCGGTTTCCTGCAGCGCCGTTTCGACGCAATGTTCGGCCAGTGCAACCTGTCCGGCATTCTGCAACAGGCCGATAAGGATCGCCTGGAAATAGGGACGTGCCAGACGGTTGCCTGAATTCTCGTAATCGGTAAGTGCCTGTTGAAAGGTCTCACAGGTAAGCTCCGGCGTCTGTGTTGGAGACTCTGCCCAGGACTTTAACATTTTTCCTGTCGCGACCCAGAATGGGAAGCCGTAGGTTTCGGCCAGGGCAATCTGTGCATCGGCGTATTGATAGGTCAGCGAATGATCGCCGCAAAGCTGTGACAGTGTTCCCAGGAAATTTAAGGCGTAGGCCTGGCTAAAGGGGTGGGCGAGTCCCTTGGCGAGGTGCAGTGCATGTTGACCGCGTGCGATGGCCTGTTCGGGGCGGCCGAGTAGCCAGAGTACGCAGCTGGCGCTGGCGTGGGCAGCTACACGCGCATCCTGGCTGTAGGATACCAGCGTCGAAGGGAAGGTGGCGTTGTCTGTCTCCGTACCTAACGGTAACTGGAGATTGTCTAATGCCGCGGAAAATTCACCTTTCCAGAACTGGGTGGTTCCCAGTGCGCGATGTGCCTCCTGTGAAATACAGTGCAGCTTTGACGATGCGGCCATCTTGTGCAATTCGTTGGCGAGTCTGGAGGCCTTGTCCAGATCTGCGCGGACAATGTAAAACTCCCACAGGCCGCATAAAACCGGGAATACCGTATTTTCATCGCTAATGCTTTTGCACAGCTCATGGGCCCGGGCGTAGGCCTCTTCGACCTCTGGCGCTGCGTAACCCTTGCTGATCATTACCGCAAGACCGAGCGAGGTCTGCAGGGCGAGTTCATGTAAATGGGTCTGGGAGGTGGGGGGAATGTTTTTGAGCACATCAAGCCCATTGCGCAGATGCGCCGCAGCTTCAATATTGGCGGATCGCTGTATGGCGTAACGACCGGCCGCAAGCCAATGGTGCAGGGCATCGCTATGGTTGCCTGCCCTGGTGCAGTGATGGGCGATAATCTCGGGATTGCCGGTGATGATGTCTGGAAATTTTTCTTTGATCAGAACAGAAACCCGCTGGTGATATTGTTGGCGGGTCTTTTTCAATAGTGAGTGGTAGGCCGCTTCACGCAACAGGGCGTGCTGGAATCGATAATGCACCTGCGGCGGTTGCCCACGCTGGGATAATAGCCCGGCATTGATCAACCGGTTAATGGCGGATTGCAGTTCGCTCTCGTCCTGCATGGTGGCCGCGCTCAATAGCTGGTGACTGAATTCGCGCCCCAGGGTGGCGCCGAGCTGTGCCAGCTCCTTGTCATCACCCAGGTGATCCAGGCGTGACATAAGGGAGTCTTTTAGTGTTGCCGGAATGCCTAGCCTTTCCATGCCGGTGGTGAGTGCGAAATGCTCCCCTTTTTCGACTAATAGTGTGGAGCGTAATACCGTATTGGTCAGCTCTTCGACGAATAAGGGTATGCCGTCGGTCTTGTTGATGATTTCCGAAAAGACCTCCATCGGCAGGGTTTTGCCCTGGCATAGCTGCCGGATCATGCTGCCGGACTGTTTCCGGGTGAGACGGTTCAGGGTGATCTGTGTCAGGTTGGCGCGGGCCTGCCAGGGGGAGGTGAAGTCATTGCGGAAGCTAAACAGGGCGAAAATATTGCTCAGCCCCGGTTGATTGACGAGTTGCGAAAGTAATTCGATGGTGGAGGGATCCACCCAGTGCAGGTCTTCCACGACCAGCAACACGAAACGCTGTTGTGCCAATGTTTTTAACAGTGCCGCCAGTGTGTCCAGGATTTGGAGTTTTTTCTGGTGCGGTGTGAAGATGCTCTTGTCGGTAGGTTCGGTGTCCGTGCCGGATAAGGGGATGGAAAGCAGATCCGCCAGGACCGGCGTAACGGTTTCTGTCTCCATACCCAGGCTGGCGATAATTTTTTCAATACGCGCACGTTGTTGGTGTGCATCGGGTATGTCGCACAGGCCGGTGATGCGTTTTAGCAGGTCGATTACCGGGTATAAAAAACTATTTTTATAGTAGGGTGCGCCGCAGCAATCCAGAACAATGCAGGGCTCATCCCTGGCCCAATCACACACGGCCTCGACCATGCGGGTCTTTCCAAGGCCGGGATCGGCGTTGAGTAACACAATCTGGCCGACGCCTTTGCGTGCCTGGGCGAGTCGCTCACGCAACAGGTCCGTTTCCTGTTCACGGCCGATGAGTCTGGCCTGACTGTGCTGCTGTCTGGCGGAGAATCGGTTTTTCTGTACCCGTACGCCGGTAATGGAGAACAGTTCCAGCGGCTGGGAGAATCCCTTCAGCCGATGCTCACCCTGGGTTTCATAATCAAAGCGTTCACCCAGTAGCTGGCGCGTGTTTTCGCTCACTACCACGGTATTTTCTGCGGCGTGGTCCTGGATGCGGGCGGCGATGTTGGGTGTCTCGCCCAGCGCCATCGAGCGTTTGTCGCCGGCACCGATCCCGCCGACCACCACCAGGCCGGTGTGTACGCCGACGCGTACGGCGAGTTGTACCTCGGCGCGATGCTGTAGCGGATACGTGTGTTGTGGGATGCGTTTGGTGATTTCCAGTGCGGCGTGGGTCGCTCTCTGCGCGTCGTCTTCGTGGGCGTGAGGGTAACCAAAATAGACCAGCACGCCGTCGCCCAGGTACTGGGCAACGTGGCCGTCGTAACGACTGATGATCTCGCTGCAGGTAATGCGGTAGTCGCGCATGATGTCGCGCAGTTCTTCCGGATCGATGCGGGATGACAGGGATGAGGAGCCCACCATGTCGCAAAACAGTACGGTGAGCTGGCGGCGTTCTGCCTCCTTCGGTTTTAGACTGGCGGGTTCGGTGCGGGGAAGGCGGGTAGTGGATTCGCGGATCGCACCGGGCGCCGCGGCCGGTGCGGGATAGTCGGATAATGGCGATAGACGCGCGGCGCACTGTCCGCAGTATTCAAAGTCGAAGGGGTTGTCAAACCGGCACCGGGGACAGGCGATCTGCAGGGGGGAGGCGCATTGCCCGCAGAAGCGCATGCCACCGGGGTTTTGAAATCCACATTGCTTGCAGTCCATGGCAGAATCATCTTTGGCGTTGTTATTGTGGGATCCTGCGATTCAGGATACCCAGACTACCGACATTCGGCAAGGCTGCTGGCCTTGCGTCGACTGGCGATTTTTTACAGGCTCGGAGGGCTATTAGACCGGACATGACCTCACCACGAGATCATCTGCTGGCGGTTTACCGCCAGGCGCTTTTGGCCGTGCGGGGTGAGGAGCGGACACGTCAGGCCTTGTTGGAAATGGGCCTGACGGCATGGCCCGCCGCGCACCCGCTGGCGGTGGTCGCCATCGGCAAGGCGGCGGAGAGCATGATGCGGGGTGCCTTGTCGGTGCTGGGTGAGCGGATGGTTGCGGGCCTGGTGATTACCAAGCAGCATGATGCGCGTGGCGAGGCCCTCGCCCACGACAAGTTGGTGGTGATGACGGCGGGGCATCCGCTCCCTGATCAGCACAGTCTGGCGGCGGGCGGGACGTTACTGGCCTTCATGGACGATCAGCCGCCACAGGTGCAGTTCGTGTTCCTGATATCGGGGGGAGCCTCTTCCCTGGTGGAGGTGCTGCCTGAGGGCGTGTCACTCGATCAGCTGCAGCGGGTGAATCACTGGCTGCTGTCCAATGGCTGGGGCATTGCCGCCATGAACCGTGTTCGCCAGCGTCTGTCGTGTATCAAGGGGGGGCGTCTGGCCCGCTGGCTGAAAGGCCGCAAGGCGACCTGTCTGCTGATCTCCGATGTGCCGGGCGATCGCCCGGAGATGATCGGCTCCGGACTGCTGTTCGCCGATGGCGATGCGGATCCGCATGATGGTGATGCGTATACAGACCTGCCGGCATGGATAACGGCACTGCCGCCAGCGCCGCCCGCGCCACGGAATGGGGACGCCTGTTTTGATACGCTCGATGCGAAAATTATTGCCTGTCTGGATGACGCAACACAGGCGGCCGCCGATGCAGCGAAGGCATTGGGCTATGCGGTGATCCGGCATCGACCGATGATCAGCGGCGATACCGAGATGGTGGGGCGTCATCTGGCACAACAGTTGTGTGATACAAAGCCCGCGTTTCACATCTGGGGTGGAGAGACCAGTCTTTGCCTGCCCCCACAACCCGGGCGCGGGGGGCGCAATCAGCACATGGCCCTGGTTGTCGCGTCCGCCCTCGTGGGTCGGTCGGCGTGTTATTTTCTGGCGGCGGGCACCGATGGTACGGATGGGCCGACGCAGGATGCAGGCGCCCTGGTGGATGCGCAGAGCATCGCACGCGCTCGCCGGTCCGGGCTTGATCCGGCGCAGGCCCTGCGCGAGGCCGATGCGGGAAATTTTCTGGCGGCGAGTGGCGACCTGATTCGCACCGGACCCACGGGGACCAATGTGATGGATCTGATGCTGGGTCTGAAACTGGCGTCGCCTTCGTAAGCAAAAGCGGAAAAAAACGTGGAAGAAATCTTGGCCTGTCCCGTTAATCATGACAGCGGTTCTGGCCGTGCCAGGCTTGTCGAGAACGCTACCAACCATGGTGAGAATCACAACAGTGCAGACACCGGCCCTTACAATATCGGCCTTTAAACAGGCAGCGGTGCGAGATCTTGCCTGGGTCATGCTGAGCCCCGGTCTGATGGAGGCGTCCACCGGTGCCTGCCATCTGGTCTCGGATGACTGGTGTCAGCAGACCTATGCTGCACATGAACACGTCCTGCATCGGCTGGATGAAAACCCCGAGCCCTTGCACCGCTATCTTGCCGCGCAAAAAAGCCACCGCCTGGGTTTCTATTTCGAGAGGCTGCTGGCCTATTGGCTTGAACGTATCCTGCAAGCAGATCCCTTTTGCATGAACGTCCCAGTCTTCCAGACACTGAAAGTTACCGGCCGCAAGACCCTGGGGGAATTTGACTTTTTATTTGCCCACCAGGATCGTCCCCTTCTTCAGCACTGGGAGGCCACGGTTAAATTTTACCTGTACTGTGAAAGTGAGGCCGGTGAGGCGCGCTGGCTGGGGCCGGCGAGCCAGGATCGACTGGATCTCAAACTGCGCCGCATGTTTGAGCATCAGTTACGGCTCGCAGAGACCGCAGAGGGTAGCGTCGTGGCCGAGCGCTTTTCGGCGCTAGCGGTCAATGCCTCCGCCTTCATCAAGGGTTATCTGTTTTACCCGCTGGACCGCGAGACCGAGGTGCACTCAAAACACACTGGCGCAAGCCCGCATTCGGCGTTCGCTATTTCACCGGCGCATCTGCGGGGCTGGTGGCTGCGCCATGGCGAGACCGCACTGCCGAAGCGATGTGCCGATTCTCGCTGGTGGGTTCTGACAAAGTTGAGCTGGCTCTCAACCGCCTGCTGCGCCGATGAGAAATCCGCCGGCCTGTTGAGCGATGCCGAGGCGGAGCAATATTGCGCGCAACATTTCCTGCATCACCGTTCTGCGCTGTTGCTGGCGGAGCTGCGGCCCGGCGCCGACGGTTGGCTGGAGGTGGCGCGCGGATTTGTGGTGGCGGCCGGCTGGCCGGATGCGGGTCGAAATGCGGGCTAGGCGGCTGTCGCCTTTATCAGTACGGGGTATTGTGCAGATCTGTGAGGCGGGTCACAGATAGTCTGTGCCACAGGTCGCTGTGCCGGCATGATTATTCTACAACACTCATAGTTAACCGAATCTGCACTACAGACAGCAATGCCAGCGGTCGATAGTCTCACAAAGGCGGTGCTGGCCAGGTCGATGCGGAGGATGCCAGATGCGGATTCAACGATGGTCGAACGCACGGGAATGATGAAGCTTCAACTGAATTTGGCCGATGACAGCCGTGTGAGTGGCCGAGGTTATTTTTGACGAGGCTGTTTTTGAAAAGTACAGGTAATAAAGTACAGGTGGATGAAATGAAATTGTCAAAACTTGATCCGATGACGGTGCTGATGGTGGTGGTGGCGCTTGGCGTTGTGGTCACGATGCTGTCGCAGAATAGTATTGCCGCTGTGGACAGGGTTTCGGTGACGGCGAATACGATTGAAAAACAGGCCGCTGCCGCACCGGCGCAGAATCGGGGTCAACAAACGCTACACAAGGGCGCAAGGTCGGCTGCCTACGGCTCGCCCGCCAATATCCAGGCGCGTTATTTCTCGCAATAGGCACCCGCAATAGGTACCCGCAATAGGTATCCGCAGTAGGTACCCACAATAGATCCCGGCGAAACGCTCGTCACCCCTCGCTAACCCCGCCGCCTTGCAGCGGCTATTTCCCACCCTTGGAACTAATGACAGGCCGCAGCCAGTGCCCGTATAAGGCATCTGCGGTTTGCTGCAATTGCCGGATCCGGTCGTCCAGGTCTTCGGTCATGGCCGCCTGACTCTGTACTGTTTCGGAAGGGGTGACAAGCTCGTCTTTGTAAAGGCTGGCCCATTCCCGCACCATCCCATCCGTCATCTCGATATGGCATTGCAAGGCCAGCGTGTTGCCGACCACGAAACCCTGATGTGCGCAGTGCCGACTCTCGAGAATGGCCGTCGCCCCGGCGGGGATGGAGAAGGTTTCCCCGTGCCAGTGAAAGGCCAGACGGTCAATGCCGGGGGTAGGCAGCCACTCATCCGCCACCCTGTTGGGTAGTTTCTGGACGGGCAGCCAGCCGATCTCCTTGACCGGGTTGGCGCTCACCGTTCCACCCAGCGCCTTGCTGATCAGCTGCCCGCCAAGGCAGTGCCCCAGTACCGGCAGGTCGGCGTCAATCGCCATTTGTATGAGCGCAAGCTCCTGCTGAATCCAGCCAAGATCATCGTTGACGCTCATGGGCCCACCCATAAAAACCAGGCCACTGACATCATCGATTTGTGGCGGCGGTGTTTCGCCGGCATCGATACGCACCAGTTCGTAGGGGATGTTATTCTTTTCGAGAAAAGTGGCCAGGTAGCCTGGGCCTTCGCAGGCAATGTGACGAAAAATACGGACAGGTTTCATGATGAGAAAGCTCGTTTCCAGAGGGTGTATGCAAGGGTGTCTGCTGGCTATGTTATCAGCCTTTTCCGGCGTGTGTATGACGGCAGCGCTAGCCAGTGATCCAGGCGATGATTCGGCCAGTGATTCGGTCAATGACCCGGCTGACCCGTCACCTCAGGAGGATGGACGACCGCCGCCGCGGCAGGCGGCCCTGCAGGGCGTACTCGGCAGCAAGGCCCTGTTGTTGGTGGATGGCGAGCGTCATCTCCTGTCGGTGGGTGAGGTCTCGACATCCGGGGTGCGTGTGCTGCGGATTGAGGCGGATGCGGTGGAGGTCAGCATTGACGGGCAGCCTCGCCGCCTGGGCCTGGGGGACAGTCATACGGTAACCGGGCCATACCGGGAACGCGAGTCGGTGGCGGTGACCATTTCCCGCGACCGGCGCGGCATGTATAGCACGGTCGGCAGTATCAATGGCCTGCCGGTGAGTTTTCTGGTGGATACCGGGGCCACCACGGTGGCAATGAATAAACAACACGCCAAACGCCTGGCCATCGATTTTCGGGTGAAGGGCAATCCCATCCTTGTGGGGACCGCATCCGGCGTGACCCGGGCCTACCGGGTCACCCTGGACAGGGTGTCGGTAGGCGAGATCACGCTGCGCAATGTCACCGCCGTGGTCATGGATGGTGATTTTCCCGCCCAGGTGCTGCTGGGTATGACCTTCCTCGGGCAGCTGGAGATGCAGCGCGAGGGGGGTGTGCTGCACCTGAAAAAAACCTTTTGATCACAGCGGCTTAAGTCAGCAACTCCAGGTTTAGGGCGCTAAAGTATTCGCGGATTGTGTCGAAATCTTAAGGGCATAGGCAGAGCGGGGGCGTCTGCCGAGTGCTCTTGCACCGTCACAGGCTCTGAGGACGGGCGTTGCATAACCCGGGTTATCCAGGGTGGTGATTATCTGCCGAGTAGGGATGCACACAGGTATAACTTTATGATTTTGGCAAGGACTGTGGAATGAACGCGCAATGAGAAACGTCGAAATGCTGGAGGGTGGATCGATAGCCAGGATCTATTGGCCGGCAGCCTTGCTGCCGGTGGCGCTGCTTAGCGTCTGGCTCTGGCCGATACTTCCCGTTATGTTGGTGTCGATCCTGGTGCTGAGCGGTGCCTGGGTCAGCAGCCTGCAGGGTGTTCGCCGCCGTCAATCGCAGTGGCTTGCTGCGATGGCCGAGAGCGACGCGAGCCAGCTCCAGGACGAACAGCAGGACCATGAAAGCAGCGATGCGGAGATACAGCAGCAACTCGACCTGTTCCGGGGCGAGCTGGATCAATTGTTGGATATATTGGCGACCGCCATTGGCGGTCTGATGACGAGTTTTATTGGCCTGGAGGAGCAGTCACGCAGTCAGGAGCAAGTGGTGCGGGGAACACTGGATTGCGTCACGCGGGATGCGGCGGGTGGTGAAGGCATCAATAACCTCACCAAGGAGGCCACCACGATTATTCAGTTGTTTATTGACAGCATTTTTGCCATGCGGGAGAGCAGCAATGAACTGGTCGAGTGCCTGAATGGAATGGGCAAGCAGATCAAGTCCGTCAATAAACTGTTGGGCGAGATAGATGGCATCAGTTCGCAAACCAATCTGCTGGCGCTCAATGCGGCTATTGAGGCGGCGCGGGCGGGAGAGGCGGGCCGTGGCTTTGCCGTTGTGGCCGATGAGGTGCGTGCACTCTCGCAACGCAGCAATCATTTCAGTGACAAAATCCGTGAGCAATATGGACTCATGGAGAAAAGCATACAGAATGCGGCGAACGTGGTCGGAAAAATGGCCTCGCGGGATATGGATATGACGATGAACTCCAAGAACCGGGTTATCGAACTGATGGATGAGGCCGATGCCATCAATAAAAATGTAGAAGTGCAATTACACAATGTTTCAATGATATCCGAGCGTATCAATCAGGATGTCTCCACGGCGGTACGCTCACTGCAGTTTGAAGATATGACGCGGCAGCTGATCGAGCACATGGGGCGACGTATCGATGCGGTGCAGACATTGGTGGCAGGGGACAGTGCGCCGTCGCAGTCGTCGGTTGCCAGCCATTCTGATGCAGGGGCGACCGTTTCGTCGACCCGCACAACCGGCTCGACGGCATCGGCCGGCGGGCAGGACAAACAAGCGGCAAGCACACACAGGTCATCGCCGGTTAGTCAGCAGGACATGGCGAGTGGCGATATTGAATTATTCTAGTTGAGCGAATTTTAATGGCAAAGATTATGGTAGTGGATGATGAACCGTCACTGAGAACAATGCTCAGTCATATGCTGGCCCAGGATCATCATGAGGTCATTCTGGGTAAGGACGGCGAACAGGGCATCAAGTTGTATAAGGAAAATCTACCGGATCTGGTGATATCGGATCTGGTGATGCCCAACAAGAACGGCATCGACATGATTCTGGAACTGAAAAAGGATTATCCGGATTTACGTCTGATCGCTATTTCTGGTGGCGGCGGCATTACCGGATCATTTGACTATTTGCCGACGGCCAAGTTGATCGGCGCCGACCTTATTCTAAATAAGCCATTCAGTCTTCAGGAGCTGCGCAAGGCCTTGCTGGAGGTGTTGGGTGAGGCGGCCTGATGTCTGCTGGTGAAACTGTCCGGGGATAGTGGGCCGCTCTCCCGCTTCCGCAGCCAATTCATCCTAAATCCGACAGCCTCCTAGTCCATGTTTTTCTTGATCAACGCATAGGCCGAATGGTTGTGGATGGATTCGAAGTTTTCTGATTCCACAATGTAGGCCCGGATGCGTTTGTCCTTGTTCAGGGCCGCGGCGACATCGCGCACCATATCTTCCACGAACTTGGGATTGTCATAGGCGCGTTCGGTGACATATTTTTCATCCGGGCGTTTCAGCAGGCCGTACAGTTCGCAAGAGGCCATCGCCTCGACGACATCAATGATGTCTTCAATCCAGACAAATTCATCAGTCTTTATGGTCACGGTGACATGTGAGCGCTGATTGTGCGCGCCACGCTCCGAGATTTTCTTGGAGCAGGGGCAGAGGCTGGTCACGGGCACCACCACCTTGAGCGTGGTTTCGTGTTTACCCTTGCAGCTGGCGCCAATAAAGGTGACGTCGTAATCCAGCAGGCTCTGCACGCCGGAAACGGGCGCGGTCTTGTTGACGAAATAGGGGAAGGCCATTTCGATGTTGCCTGACTCGGCCTCCAGCCGCTCGGTCATTTCCGCCAGCATGTGCTTGAAAGACTGCACGGAGATCTCGCGTTCGTGCTGGTTGAGTATCTCCACAAAACGCGACATGTGGGTGCCCTTGAAATTGTGCGGCAGATTCACATACATGTTGAAGTTGGCGATGGTGTGCTGCTCGCCGCCGGTGCGGTCACGAATCCGTACCGGGTGGCGGATATCCTTGATGCCCACCTTGTTGATGGCCAGTTGGCGTGTGTCCTGCGAATTTTGTACGTCGGCGATGGTATCGGTGGTATTGGTGGTCGTAGTCACAATGGTACCTTTTTAATTAAGTATCCAGGGGCGAGTTACTCGCCCCTAGTCACTGTCTGTAAAGCGCACACAGGCACGCTCCGTTTCCCACAGGGTGATCGCCTTGACGCGAACATGGTCGTCGTTGAGGGCCGTCGACAGCCCGTTGAAAATAAAGGCCGCGATATTTTCCGCGGTGGGATTGATCTGATCAAAGGGCTCGATCTCGTTGAGATAACGGTGATCCAGCCGATCGGTCAATTCCCGCACCTGCTGGCGGATGGCCTTGAAATCGATCGCCATACCTACCGCATTCAGTTGGCTGGCCTCGACCTCGGCCTCGACCTTCCAGTTATGGCCATGCATGCGGGCGCAGGCGCCGGGATAATCGCGCAGGGTGTGGGCGGAGGCGAAATCGCTAACCACTTTGAGTGTGTATTTTACGGCCATGAGGGTTCTGATAAGGGACTGGAATAAATAGTTGATGAAAAGACTAAGGTATTAAGCCTTATTTAGCAACACGCGCATGCGTGCCGGCGTGCTCCAGCCACTGGGTGATGCTGGCCTGGATGGCCCTGGCGTCGAGGCCGCACTGGCTGAGCAGGGCGGCATGTTCTCCGTGCTCCACAAAGCGATCCGGCAGCCCCAGATTGTGTACGGGGAGAGTGACGCCATGGGCGGCCAGGCACTCATTGACGCCACTGCCCGCGCCACCGGCGAGGGCATTTTCCTCCACCGTGACCAGCAGCTCGTGCTGCTCGGCCATGGCCAGGATCAGGGCCTCATCCAGCGGCTTGACGAAACGCATGTTCACCACGGTCGCGCCCAGCGCCTCGGCGGCGGCAATGGACGGGGCCAGCATGCTGCCGAAGGCGAGGATGGCGACGCGTTGGCCGCTCAGCCGCAACTCCGCCTTGCCCACGGGCAGGGTGGTGAAATCGGCGATCGGCGCCATCCCCGGACCGAAGCCGCGCGGGTAACGCACGGCGCTGGGGCCGTTGTGCCGGTAACCGGTAGTGAGCATCTGGCGACACTCGTTCTCGTCGGACGGGGCCATCACCACCATATTGGGGATGCAGCGCAGGTAACTGAGATCAAAGGTGCCGGCATGGGTGGGGCCATCGGCGCCGACCAGCCCGGCCCGGTCGATGGCGAACAGCACCGGCAGGTTCTGGATCGCGACGTCGTGGATCAGTTGATCGTAGGCGCGTTGCAGGAACGTGGAATAGATGGCTACCACCGGCCGCAGGCCGTCGCAGGCCATGCCGGCAGCGAGGGTGACGGCGTGCTGCTCGGCGATGCCGACGTCAAAATACTGCTCGGGATAGCGCTCGGAAAATGCCACCATGCCGGAGCCCTCGCGCATGGCGGGGGTGATGCCCATGAGGTCTTTGTCCTCGGCGGCCATGTCGCAGAGCCAGTCACCAAACACCTGGGTGTAGCTGGGGCCGGTGCGGGCCTTGCTGCCCGAGAGTGCCTCGCCCGTGTCGGGATCATAGCTGCCGACACCATGGAAGGCGCAGGGGTTTTCCTCCGCCGGGGTGAAGCCTTTGCCCTTCTTGGTGACGATGTGCAGAAACTGCGGCCCGTCGAGGGATTTTAGGTTCCCCAGGGTCTTCACCAGGGTGTCCATGTCATGGCCATCGATGGGGCCGATGTAGTTGAAGCCCAGTTCCTCAAACAGGGTGCCGGGGATCACCATGCCCTTGGCGTGTTCCTCCACCCGTTTGGCCAGCTCCCACATGTTGGGGATCTGGCTGAGCACCTTCTTTGAGCCCTCACGGGCGGTGAGGTACAGCTTGCCGGAGAGGATGCGCGCCAGGTAATTGGAGAGGCCGCCGACGTTGGGTGAGATGGACATCTCGTTGTCATTGAGCACCACCAGCAGGTTGGCATCCAGCGAGCCGGCATGGTTCAGTGCCTCGAAGGCCATGCCCGCGGTCATGGCGCCGTCACCGATCACCGCCACCACCTTGGTGCTGGCATCGCCCTTGTGCCGGGCGGCGATGGCCATGCCCAGGGCGGCGCTGATGGAGGTGCTGGAATGGCCGACCCCGAAGGTGTCGTAGGGGCTTTCGCTGCGTTTGGGAAAACCGGCGAGGCCGCCCTGTTGGCGCAGGCTGTGCATTTGCTCCCGGCGGCCGGTGAGAATCTTGTGCGGGTAACTCTGATGACCCACATCCCACACCAGCTTGTCCTGCGGGGTGTTGAAGACGTAGTGCAGGGCGACGGTCAGCTCCACCGTACCCAGGCCGGAGGCGAGGTGGCCGCCGGTTTGTCCCACGGTCTGGATCAGGAAGGCGCGCAGCTCATCGGCCAGCTGCTTGAGCTGGTGGGGGTCCAGCTGACGGACATCATCGGGAAGCTGAATACTCTCCAGCAGGGGGAATGCACATGAGTCGGACATCGGGTTTGTCTTGGCCTGGCCTTGGGTTTGTCGGTGGGGGCATGAACGGCCCACGGGCCGATCCTGCTTCCGCATTCTTGATAATAAAAAGCGATAACAAAAAACGATTACAAAAAGGGGAGGCGATTATATCAGCTTTGCCGGTGGATGATGTACCCGGCGATGTCGCGCAGGGGCTGGGCCGCGTCGCCCCATTCCGCCAGGCTGTCGATCGCCTCCTGATGCAGCTCATCGGCGCGGCGTCGGGCCTCGGACAGGCCCAGCAGCGCGGGATAGGTGGGTTTATTGCGGGCCTGATCGGAGCCCTGGGGTTTGCCCAGTATTTCGGTGCTGCCTTCCACGTCCAGGATGTCGTCACGGATCTGAAAGGCCAGTCCCATACAGCGGGCGAAGTGCTCCAGCCGGTCCAGCTGGGTCGGCGGCACGCCGGGCTGGCTGAGGGCGCCCAGCCGCACGCTGGCGTGGATCAGCGCGCCGGTTTTGTGGATGTGCATGTTTTCCAGTTCGGCGAGATTCATCGCCGTGCCCACCGCCGCGAGATCAATGGCCTGACCCCCCGCCATGCCGCGAGAGCCGCTGGCGAGGGCCAGGGTCTCCACCATTTTCAGGCGCAGCCCGGCGTCGTCCACCATGGCCGGGTCGTGGGCGAGGATGTAGAAGGCCAGCGATTGCAGGGCGTCACCGGCGAGGATGGCGGTGGCCTCATCAAACTGGATGTGGCAGGTGGGCTTGCCGCGGCGCAGCTCGTCGTCGTCCATGGCCGGCAGGTCATCGTGGATCAGGGAATAGACGTGGATCAGCTCCAGCGCACAGGCGGGGCCGTCCAGGGTGCGGGGGTCGACGCCCAGCATCTGGCCGGTGAGATAGACCAGCAGCGGCCGTACCCGTTTGCCGCCCCCGAGGCAGCTGTAGCGCATGGCGGTGTGCAGCGGGCTTGGATGGATAGTGGCGGTGGGCAACCAGCGCTCAAGCGCCTGTTCGGTACGGGCCTGGTAGGTATGCAGCAGGGTGGTCAGGGACACGGGATTTCCTTCTGTCACAGTGGCGATCGATAACGACGGCAGTGCCGTCAGTGGCAGGCGATAGGGGATGGGTAGGGCAGCAGGCAGGCGTGGCCTTATTCGGCGGCCGGTTCAAAGGCCTCGGGTTCTCCGTCCTTTTTCAGCAGGATTTCCACCTTCTGCTCGGCCTCGGTCAGGGCGGTCTGGCAGCTGCGGGTGAGTTCGATGCCGCGCTCGAAGTCTTTGAGCGACTCCTCCAGCGAGGTCTCGCCGGCCTCCATGCGTTCCACCAGGGTCTCCAGTTCCTTCAGGGCGGTCTCAAAGTCCGGGGTCTTCTGCTGTCTTTTTGCCATGGTTTTCTACCTGATCGATGTTGGCCGGTACGTTAACCCAGGGCTTCCGGCCGGGTCAACCGAGGCGGCCCGTTGCGGGTCATGGCACGCGTTCCGTGATTCATGGACAAAGGCCACCGGCCTGAAATCCAGCCCCAGAACGAGCTCACCCCGGCAGGGCCGGGGTGAGGTGTCGAACGCGGGGATGAGAAAAAGACTAAGCGTCGGCCGCCTTGTCCGCCGCTTCGCTATGCACGCAGATGCCATTGCCCGCGCGTTTGGCTACGTACATGGCCGCATCGGCCTTGCCGATCAGGGCGTCGATATCGGTGCCATGGTCGGGGTAGAGGGCGATACCGATACTGCCACTGACACTGATCATTTCACCATCACTATCCATGACGACCTGCTCATGGAAGATGGCCATAATCTTTTCCGCGGCGACGGAGGGGGATTCCCTGTCCACGGTGGGCAGCACAAAGGCAAACTCATCGCCGCCCAGCCGGGCAACGGTGTCGCTGGCACGCAGCGCGGCCTCGACACGGGTGGCGACGGTCTTGAGCACATAGTCCCCGGCCAGATGTCCGCGCTGATCATTGATGTCCTTGAACCCGTTGAGGTCCATCAGGGCCACCGCAAATTGGGTCTTGTTGCGTTTGGCGAGCCTGATCGCCTGTTCCAGTCGGTCATGATAAAGGATGCGGTTGGGCAGGCCGGTGAGTGAGTCGTGCAGGGCCGCATGCTTGAGCTGATCATTGCTGCTGGCCAGCTCGGCATTTTTTGATTCGAGCTCGGCGAGCAGATTGTTTAATTGCAGGGTGCGCTGCTGTACCTCTTTTTCCAGGTTCTTCACATAGTGCCTGGCCTGTTCGCCCAGGTTCCATTTTTTGATCAGGCTCAGCGCCATCTGCTGTACGGCGACGGCGTCAAATGGTTTACGCAGAAACAGCAGCTTATCGGAACTGCCCAGCTTGGCCACGATGTCATCCCAGGTGTAATCGGAATAGGCGGTGCACAGCACCATCTCGGCGTAGGGGTGTTTGATCCAGATACGACTGATGGTTTCGATACCATCCCAGCCGGGCGGCATGCGCACATCCATAAAAATGAGGGCGTAGGGCCGGCCTTCTTCCGCGGCCTTGTCGACCATGGCCAGCGCCTCCTGACCCTGCATGGCGGAGTCGACTTCATAGGCCAGGGTTTCGACAATGTTGGCAGCCGCGGTTTTGGCCTCGTCCTCGCCAAACAGCTCGGCCTCCAGATCATCCAGTGCGGCATGGTCTTCATTCTTTTCGTGAATCAATACCTTGCGAAAATCTTCGTGGATGGACTCGTTGTCATCAACGATAAGTATGCGCGTGTTGTGTTCCATAATGGCCTCTGTTCTGCCGTTTGTAATGATGTGAATTGTATAACTGTAAGTCTATGCCACTTTTGATGTTGATTTTGTTGCGGCTTTTGTTGCGGGATTGTCCACCGGTATGATAACGGTAAAGGTGGCGCCTTTCTGGACCCCCTCGCTCTCTACCTTTAGCGCGCCTTTCATCTCGGTCATGGCATTGGCGCAGGTGTGCAGTCCGAAACCGTGCCCTGTTTCCTTGGTGGTAAAGCCGTGGTTGAAAATCTTGGTGAGCTGCTGTTCATTAATGCCGCAGCCATTGTCCTTGATGGTGAGATACACCGTCTTGTCGTTATTCATGCCGATCTCAATGCGCATTTCCTTGGGACGGTTGTATTGGTCATTGTCATTCATGGCCTCTTTGGCATTCTTGACCAGGTTGGTGATCACCTGCAGCAGCTTGGATTTTTGTCCGGTGCATTCGGGAATGTCGGCGTAGTTCTTCTCGAGCTTGACGCCCCACTTTTTGAGCGAGGCCTCCTGGATTTTCAGCGCGTCTTCTACCAGCTGGGAAAGATTCAGCTGTTCGCTGTGGAAACCGGATTTTGCATAGGCCTGCTGGGTGCTGATGACCTCTTTCATCATCGTGGTCTTTTTGATGAGCTCTTTCGATTCCTTATTGATTTCGTTGATCTCATCACTCAGCACCTTGCCCATCGTGATGAAATAGTCGGGTAATTTCTGGCCGCGTGGGTCCTGGGTCAGGAATTCTCCACGGTCTTCCTGGTGCTGCAGTAGCAGGTCGTTGGCCTTTAACAGGCCGCTGATCTTGCTGGCGGATGAAATGCGATGAATCTCTTCGCCGGCCAGATTGACGCTATTGAGGATGTTGCCGATGTTGTGCAGCACGCCGGTTGCCATATCGGCCATGCCGGATTTGTGCGCGGCATCTACCAGCTGACCCTGGGCATCGGCCAGGGTCGCTTCGGTCTCTTTACGCACGCTCACGTCGCGCAGGATGCACACCCGCAGGCGCTTGTCGCCCACCTTCATCGCCGAGACCACAAATTCCAGGGGGAAGGTGCTGCCGTCCGCGCGCAGCCCCTGATACTCCTTGGGCTGCTGGTTACTGCTACTTCTGAACGCCCCGTCGGTCTCATCGTTGTAGTGATCGGAATCGGCGGCATCGTCGGCCTCGCTGTTGGCGATCAGCAGGGCGCTGTGGAGGCCGATGGCGTTTGCCTCTTTCATCGCAAAGATGTTTTCTGCGGCCGGGTTGAGCGATTCAATGGTGCCATTTTCATCGAGCACGACAATGCCTTCGCCGATGTTGTCGAGAATGGCGCGAATCTTGATCTCGCTCTGTTCGAGATCCCGGGTGCGCGCCTGGACGCGGGATTCGAGTTGCTGATTAAGGTCTTGCAATTCATCGAGAATCGTCTGTTCCTTTAAGGCGGCATTACGCAGATCGTTGACCATGGCATTAAAGGACCTTCCGAGTTGGCCTATCTCATCATTGCTGGTGACCATGACCTCGGCATTGAGGTCACCATGCGCAACGCCCTCGGCGGCGGCCATCAGTCGCTGGATGGGCGGGACGATGCCGCCGGTGATGCGCACCGCCAGCAGCACCCCAAGCACCAATGCCACCACCAGGATGATGATGGTGGAGAGCTGGATCTGCTGATTGACCTCGGTCAACACCTCACCGCTGTTGCTGGCCTGGTGCAGTTGCTCATCCGCGATGCCCTCAAAGATGCCGCGCAGCTCTTCCAGCAGGGGATTGACCTCGGTTTTGATGAGATAGGCATCGGCGCGCCAGTTGTCGGTGGCGAACAGGTCAAAAACGGGCTGCAGATTGCTGACATAGGCCTCGCGCAGCGTTACCAGCTGTTGCAGTTCGCCAAAGCCAAGGTCGACATCCATGGCGGTGAGTTCGTCTAACAGCTGTCCGGCATGGTCATTAAAGGTGTCAAAGTTGGCGCGATCATTGACCCCCTGGGTGACGATGAACAGCCGCAGGCTGCTCATCATCTGCACCCAGACATAGCGCAGTTCCTGTAGTGTGGTGTAGGCCACCAGTTTCTTCGGGTCGCGGGGGTCTATGTCTTCGGAGCTGAGCAGGAGGTTGATCACCCCAAGAAACTCCGCCGCGAGGGGTTGCACCGTGTTCTGCGCCAGGAGCAGCCCGCGGTTATTGGCGTTGTTGTCGCGTAGCGCATAGAGCCGGGCCGCATAGTCGCGGAATTTCACAAACAGCTGTTCGGCGTCCAGGAGCTGTTTACGGGCCTTGCCGCCATTCTCATGGACGATCTTCAGGCTGTGCCCAGTGGTGATGCCCTCCATGATGTCCTGCTCAACGATCGCAAAGTCCTTGCGGTGCGCGGGCTCGCCCGTTTGCAGGTAGCTGTGCAACAAGGTAGTCGCCAGATTCAGGTCCTGGGCCAGGCGCTGAAACAGGTTGGCGGCGGGCTGACGTTCCTCGATCACCGAATGGGTCGCGTCGGCGACGTCGGTCAGTTTCACCAGGGTGATGCCGATGCTGATGGTCATCAACAGGATCAGGCCACCAAAACCGATACCGATTTTCTGGCGGACAGAGAGCCCTTTGGTGGTGTGCGGCGGGGTATGCGAGTCGGCGCCCGGGGGCGCGTCGGGCGTGGTGCCTGCGGCGGAGCCAGGCGGCGTATTCTCGGTCGGTTCGTCCATTCTGGAATGCTCGGTAAGTCGTTAAATCTTAACCGCTTATCGGCAGAGCCAGGGGGAACTTTAGGGACTTCTGGCGGCCTGCGCAGGGGTTGCGTAGGGGGATTGACGGTTCCGGGAGCCGACAAAAACGCGGGCCTCGCCACTAGGACCCCGGGCGGGTAAACTGCCCCCTTTTCGACCATGATTTTCCAGGATTTCGATGCATGCCAGTCACTTCAGTCAGTAATGCCAGCCGGCCCTGCCGTATGAGTCCCCGTGATGAGTAATCTGTACGATGCCGCCTCCATCGAGGTATTGAGTGGCCTGGAGCCGGTGCGCAAACGCCCGGGCATGTATACCCAGACCGAGCGCCCCAATCATCTGGCGCAGGAAGTCATCGACAACAGCGTCGACGAGGCCATTGCCGGTCACGCCACCACCATTGATGTGATCCTCAGCAAGGACGGCTCCCTGCAAGTCAGTGACGACGGCCGTGGCATGCCGGTGGATATCCACCCGCAGGAGGGCGTTCCCGGGGTGGAGGTGATCCTCACCAAGCTGCATGCTGGCGGCAAGTTCTCCAACAAAAACTACGAATTCTCCGGCGGCCTGCACGGCGTGGGCATCTCCGTGGTCAACGCCCTGTCCAAGCATCTCGAGGTCTGGGTGCGACGTAACGGTACGGAATACAACATCGCCTTCGCCGACGGCAACAAGATCTCCGATCTGGAAGAGGTCGGCAGCGTCGGCAAGCGCAACACCGGCACCACGCTGCGCTTCTGGCCCGATCCGCAATTCTTTGATTCGGTGAAATTCTCCGTGCCCCGGCTCAAGCACGTGCTGCGCGCCAAGGCCGTGTTGTGCCCGGGTCTGAAAGTTAGCTTCTACGATGAGGCCAGCGATGAGACCACCAACTGGTACTACGAAGACGGCCTGCGCGATTACCTGATGGACGAGTTGCACGGTCTGCCCACCCTGCCGGCCGAGCCCTTCATGGGCAAATTTGCGGGCAACGCAGAGGCCGCCGAATGGGCGGTGCTGTGGCTGCCCGAGGGCGGGGAGTCGGTGGCCGAGAGCTACGTCAACCTGGTGCCCACCGCCCAGGGCGGCACCCATGTCAACGGTCTGCGCACCGGCCTCACCGAGGCCATGCGCGAGTTCTGCGAGTTTCGCAATCTGCTGCCGCGCGGCGTCAAGCTGGCGCCGGACGACGTGTGGGACCGGGTCAGTTACATCCTCTCGGTGAAGATGGCCGACCCGGCCTTTTCCGGGCAGACCAAGGAGCGCCTGTCCTCGCGGGAGTGCGCACCGTTTGTCTCCGGGGTGGTGAAGGATGCGTTTTCGCTGTGGCTCAACCAGAACACCGAGGTGGGTGAGGCGCTGGCCGAACTGGCCATCTCCAGTGCCCAGAGTCGTCTGCGCGCCGGCAAAAAGGTGGTGCGCAAAAAGATTACCCAGGGACCGGCCCTGCCCGGCAAGCTGGCGGACTGTTCGTCTTCCGATCCCGCCCGCGGCGAGCTGTTCCTGGTGGAGGGTGACTCCGCCGGAGGTTCGGCCAAGCAGGCCCGCGACAAGGAATACCAGGCGATCATGCCGCTGCGCGGCAAGATCCTCAACACCTGGGAAGTGGACCCCAGCGAGGTGCTGGCCTCGCAGGAGGTGCACGACATCGCCGTCGCCATCGGTGTCGATCCCGGCTCCGACAACCTCGACGGGCTGCGCTACGGCAAGATCTGCGTGCTGGCCGATGCCGACTCCGACGGCGCCCACATCGCCACCCTGTTGTGTGCCTTGTTCCTGCGCCATTTCAAACCACTGGTCGCCGCAGGCAACGTGTACATCGCCATGCCGCCGCTGTATCGCATCGACATCGGCAAAGACGCCTATTACGCGTTAGACGATGCCGAGAAGCAGGGCATACTTGATCGTATCGCCGCCGAAAAGCTGCGTGGCAAGGTCACGGTACAACGCTTCAAGGGTTTGGGCGAAATGAATCCCAAGCAGTTGCGTGAGACCACCCTGTCGCCGGACTCGCGACGCCTGGTGCAGCTGACGATTGCCGCGGGTGATACCTCGCATCAGATGATGGATATGTTGCTGGCGAAGAAACGGGCAGCGGATCGCAAGGCGTGGTTGGAGACGAAGGGGGATTTGGCGGAGGTTTGAGTTGGGTTTTGGGAATGCGCATTGGGCAGTTTGTGCGCGGTTTCCCAGCCTTGATGACACGGTGGTTTACTTTATTTCCTGCGGAAGGCTGCGAGTCACTTTTCTTTGCGTGCTCAAAGTAAAGTAACCAAAAGAAAGAGCACCCGGATCCCTCGCCGCGCGTTGCGCGGTCTCTTGCGCTCCTCGGTATTCTGCGCGCGAGCTAAACTCGGTCGCTGCGCTTCCTCAAACACCGCTCGCTTCATCGCAAAATGCCGAGGATCGCAAGCGAGGGATGGCGTGAGGGTAGGTCAAAACCACAGATTCAAAATCTGAGGTTGTTTATCCCCTCTCCCAAAACTGGGAGAGGGTTCATGAAACAACTTCTGAGCGTTCCACCCCTCGCCTAAAGCGCCTACTGTTGGCATCCCAACCTTCTCCCCTCAAGGGGAGAAGGAGTAAACTATTTCTTCGGAATCTACGACGCCGTTAATTCCCGTCATCTTCCGCCAGGAAAAAATAAGACAACCGAACGATTAGCTGCGGAACCACGCAGACGTTTTGATAATTGTTGGGATTTACTTCACTCCCCCCAACCTACGGTCTGAGGCACAGAATACCCCTTGCACAAAACATCTCCCCACCCCTAAAGTGCGAAACATTATCTATTGTTAGGTGTCACATCCAGATGCGTCCAAAACTGACTCGAAAAACCCTCTCTGCCATTGCCACTATTGTCTGCTGCGTCCTGTGGCTCAACGCGTGCAGCCAGGGGCCTGATGATGCCCAAACGGCGGACAAAAAGGACAAGAGTCGCCCCGCCCACGCGGTGGAGGTCATTACCGTTTCGCAGCGACCCATGCGCATCACGCGCACCCTCACAGGTACCCTGGAGGCGCCGCGCACGGTGCATGTCCACAGTGAACGGGCCGGGCGCATCATGGAGCTGCCCTTTTACGAGGGTGACCGGGTGGCGGCGGGGGCGGCCCTGGTGCGGCTGGACGATGCCCTGATCCGCGCCGAGCTGGATATGGCGGTAGCGACGCGCAAGCAGGCGGAGGTGGACCTGCAGCGGTTGCAAAACCTGGTGCCCAAAAAGCTCGCCAGCGAGGATGAACTGGCCCGCGCCCACACCGCGCTGGAGCTGGCCCGTGCCGCCGAGAGCCTGCAACGCACCCAGCTGTCGCGTACCGTGATCCAGGCGCCCTTTGCCGGGCTGATCAGCGCCCGCCTCAAGGAACTCGGCGACGTGGTGCCACTGAATGAGCACATCCTGACCCTGTTTGATCCGGGCCTGATCACCGCCACGGTGCGGGTGCCGGAGCAGTTGCTCAGCCAGGTGGTGGTGGGCGATGCGGTGCAGGTGCGTATCGACAGCCTGGGTGATCGGGACTTTGCCGGCGAGGTGCTGCGGGTGCATCCCATGATCGATCCCGCCACCCGCCAGGGTACGGTGGAGGTGCGCCTGCAACCGGTGCCAGCCGGCGCCCGGCCCGGTCAGCTGTGCCGTGTCAGCCTGGCGACGCCGGAAATGCCCCGCCGCACCATCCCCCTCAATGCCCTGCAATATGACGCCCAGGGCGCCCATGTGTATCGCCTGGATGAGCAGACCAGGACCCGGCGCGTTGGCGTACGCAGCGGCCTGCAATTCGGCGAGCAGGTGGAGATCCTCGAGGGCCTGGCCGACGGCGACCGGGTGGTGAGCAAGGGCTTTCTCGGCCTGCGGGCCGACAGCCCGGTGCGGGTGGTGAATGCGGCGACGACCGACGACAAGGCCGCCGCCGAGGCTAACAGCAAGTAATGGCCACGATGCAGCAGCGCTTTCGTAGTGGCGGGCTGGCGGCGTGGTCCATCCGCCATCCGGTCGGCGTCACCATGCTGGCCCTGTCGGTGGTGGTGCTGGGACTGGGCTCGCTGGAGCGGCTGGGCATCAACCTGCTGCCGGACATCATCTATCCCGAGGTGCGGGTGCGCATCGTCGACCCGGGGGTGCCGGCGCGCATCATGGAAGACCGCATCACCCGCCAGCTGGAAGAGCAGCTGGCGATCACCGAGGGCGCCGTGCAGGTGCAGTCCAATACCACCGAGGGCCGCAGTTCGGTGGACCTGAGCTTTCCCTACGGTTCGGATATCGACATTGCCCTGCGTGACGCCAGCACCCGGCTGGATCGCGCCAAGCGATTCCTGCCCGACACCATCGACCCGCCGACAATCTTCAAGCGCGATCCCTCGCAGATCCCGGTGCTGGAGATGGTGGTGAGCTCGCCGGACCGCGGCCCGGTGGAGCTGCGCACCTGGGTGGATTACACCTTCGCCAAGTGGTTCCTCAACCTGCCCGGGGTGGCCGCTGCCGAGGTGGGTGGCGGCCTGGCCCGCGAGATTCAGGTGGTGGTGGATCAGGAGCGCCTCAGCGCCCTGGGCTTTACCATCGAGGACGTCGCCACCGCCCTGGGCGAGGAAAATCAGGACAGCCCCGGCGGCCGCCTGCACACCGCCAATCGCGAGATCAGCGCCCGCGCCACCGGACGCTTTCAGAACGCCGGGGAGCTGGCGGCCATGCCGCTGTGGAAGGGGGAGAGCGCCAGCGCCGATACCATGATCCGCCTCGGCGATGTGGCCCAGGTGCTGGATATCCACGAAGACGAAAAGCTGCGCATCCGCCTCGACGGCGTGCCGGGCATCAAGCTCTCTATTCAGAAGCAGCCGGCGGCCAACACCGTGGCGGTGGTGGATGTGGTGATGGAGCGCCTGCAATGGCTGCGCGCGCAGGGCCTGGTCCCCGATGATGTGCACGTGGACCGGGTCGGCGACCAGTCCACCTATGTGCGCCACGCCCTGCGCAACGCCTCCATGGCGGCGCTGTCCGGCGCGGCCCTGGCGATGCTGGTGGTGTTCCTGTTTCTGGGCAGTATTCGCCGCACCCTGATCATCGGCACCGCCATTCCGCTGGCGATCCTGGTGACCTTTGTGATCATGGATCTGGGCGGCCTCACGCTGAATATCATGACCCTCGGCGGCCTGGCGCTGGGCGTCGGCCTGCTGGTGGACAACACCATCGTCATGCTGGAGAACATCGCCCGTCACCAGCGCCAGGGGGAGGGTGATCTGGAGGCGCCGGTGAACGCCGCGCGCGAGGTCAACAGCGCCATCGCCGCCTCCACCTCGACCAACCTGGCGGCGGTGCTGCCCTTCCTGTTTATCGGCGGGCTGGTGGGCCTGCTGTTCAGCGAGCTGATCATCACCATCTCCGCCGCCATCGTCGCCTCCCTGGTGGTGGCCCTGACCCTGGTCCCGGCCTGGGGCGCACGGGTGCACGACTCGGGCGCCAACCCGGTGCAACGCGCCATGGACGGGCTGCTGACCATCCTGCAACGCGGCTATGTCCGGCTGACCCGCCTCCTGCTGCGCTTCCCCTGGCTGCCGCTGCTGGTGCTGTTGCCGGCGCTGGCGCTGGCGGTGCCGGTGTTCTTTGGCGGCAAACAGATCTTTATGCCGCCGATGGACGAGGGCGAGATCTCGGTGAGCATCGCCGGCGAGGCGGGCATGCGTCTGGACGAGACCGATGACGTCATTACCCGGCTGGAGGACCTGTTCCTGCAACAGCCGGACGTGCTCACCGTGTTCACCACCTCCGGCGGCCGGGTGTTCGGGCGTTCGGAATACCAGTCCAGCAATTCGGGTGACATCAAGGTACAGCTGGTGCCCGCCACCCAGCGTAGTCGCGGCAGCGAGGACTGGGTGAAAGACATGCAAAAGGCGGTGAAGCAGTTGGGCCTGACCGGCACCAACATCCGCATGCGGGTGCGCGGCATCCGCGGCGTGCGCATCAGCTCCGGCGACGACGACCTGAGCATCCGCGTGCAGGGGCCGGACACCGAGGTGCTGCGCGAACTGGGTGAGGAGATCACCAGTCGGCTGCGCAATGTCGAGGGCCTCAGCAACCTGCGTCACAGCTATGAAGAGACGCGTAACGAGGTGGCGGTGAGCGTGGATCGTCAGCGCGCCGCCGATCTGGGTATCCGCGTCGACGACATCGGCCGCGCCCTGCGCGCCGCGCTGGACGGTATCGTGGTCTCCGACTTCATCGACGGTGACCGCCAGTACGACGTGCGCCTGCGCCTGCCGCGCACCGCCTTCACCTCGCCCGATGACCTGGGCAACATCCTGGTCGGCCTGCATCAGGGCCAGCCGGTGCGCCTGCGCAGCGTGGCGACGGTGAGCTTTACTGCCGCCCCCGCCAGCATCCTGCGCGACAACCAGCGTCGCATCGTCGAGGTCACCGCCTCGCTGTCGCCTGACTTCGGCCCGGAGCAGGCCATGAGCAAGGTGCATCAGCAGCTCGCGGATCTGGCCATCCCCGAGGGCTACAGCCTCTACGACGGCGGCGAGGCCAAGACCCTGAAAGAGGGGCGCAGCATGGGCTATGTGCTGCTGGGCCTGGCGATATTCCTGGTGTTCGTGGTGATGGCGGTGCAGTACGAATCCCTGCGCAACCCGCTGGTGATCCTGCTCAGCATTCCCTTCACCGTGATCGGCGTCGCCGCCGGCATCTCCTGGCTGGCCATCCCCATCTCCATGCCCATCTGGCTGGGGCTGATCATGCTCGCCGGCATCGTGGTCAACAACGCCATCGTGCTGGTGGAGCAGGTGGAGGTGGAACGCGAGCGGGGCCTGGCTTTCATCGAGGCCATCGTCGAGGGCGCACGGTTACGATTGCGGCCCATCCTCATGACCTCGCTCACCACGGTGGTGGGCATGCTGCCGCTGGCCATCGGTTTCGGCGAAGGCTCGGAGATGCTGCAACCGCTGGCGGTGGTGATTGTGTGGGGTCTGAGTTTCTCGATGCTGGTGAGTCTGGTGCTGGTGCCGGCCATTTATCGGATGATGCATTTTCGGGATGCGACGGTTTTGGTAAACCATGAGTAATAAGCCAGGGTGGGTGAGGTTTGGTACACTGGCGGCTGATTTGAGTAGGGTGTACCCACAGGGCATAAAGGCACCGCCCACCAATCCGGCATCGTTGGGTTTTGTGCAATGGTGGGCAATGACCACCAGTTAGTTAGTAGGGTGGGCACTGCCCACCAGAAATTGTAATAAAAGCGCTTATGCCAAACTACCGTCGATCAATAGTAAAAGGTGCAACGTATTTTTTCACCGTAGTAACCCATCGGCGTCAATCAATATTGGACAAGCCAGAAAGCCGGCAGATATTGCGACGGGTGATTGATGAAGTAAGGCAACAACATCCGTTTAGTGTTGATGCCTGGGTTTTGTTACCGGACCATTTACATTGCATGTGGACGTTGCCAGAAGGTGATGCGAATTATTCAAAACGATGGGGAATGATAAAGGCGGGATTTACGAAACAGGCAAAGCCGCTTTTTCATTGTGATGCTGAGATGAATACATCAAAGCAACGGCACAGAGAAAGCACCATTTGGCAACGTCGGTTTTGGGAGCACCTCATCAGGGATGAGGTAGATTTTCAACGCCGCGCGGATTACATCCATTTCAACCCCGTAAAACATGGATTGGTGGAGCAGGTAAATGCATGGCCACATTCCACGTTTCATCAGTATGTTAAAGAAGGCATTTACAGCGAGAATTGGGGTGGCGAGTTCAATGCGCCGAATGAAGGATTTGGCGAGTAAAAGCACCTGTTTTTGTAGGGTGGGCATAGCCCACCAATAAGGTAATGATTGGTGTTGTGCAATGGTGGGCAATGCCCACCCTACAAAAAGCAGAGCAATGACGGAAACAACAGAGCTAAACTACGAAGGCGTCGAACAACAAGTCCTCAGCATCTTCACGGAGAACGCCTGGCTCAACTAAAGAAATCGAAGCTCTTACATCTCCCAAGGCTTCCTTTATTGGTTTTGTGTAACAGACTGTTTATAAAGTGATTATTTCTGATATCTTGACATGTCAATACTCTGTATCTAGGATTGCGTGATGCCTTCTATTAAAATCAGTTCAAAAGTCGAAGAGGCCGTATGGGATGAGCTAAAGGCGGTTGCCAGGGAATCCCATCAGAATGTCTCGGGTCTTCTGACAGAGGCGATTAGCGAATACCTTCGTCGTCGCCGTGTTCGTCCGGTTGTTAAATCACATCTCAATAATTCTATTCGTGAAAATGAAGAATTAGGTAAACTTCTTGCCAAGTAAGTCTGTTCAGTTTTTATCCGTGGATGAGGTGGTTGAAATCCATGTGGTGTTGATTGAAAGATTCGGCGGCCCGCCAGGGGTGCGTGATTTTGGCTTGCTTGAAAGCGCGTTGTACCGACCACAAACGGGTTACTATGAAGACCTGGTTGAAATGGCGGCGGCCATGTTTGAGTCTCTCATTAAGAATCATCCCTTTGTTGATGGAAACAAACGAGTCGCTTTTTTTGCGACGGATGTATTTCTCCGCATGAATGGATATAAATTTCAGCTTGAAGCAAAGGCCGCCCACCGATTCTTGATGGGTTTGTTTGATTCTAATACCTGTGATTTAGAACACTTGCATCCCTGGGTGAGAGAAAGCATCAGAAAAATTTGATTGTTTGTTTTTTAAATGAATCGAAAGAAAATCAAAAAATTATCGGGGCAGAATGAATTTGCCTGCCGCTTCCAACGAAAGATCAAACAATGACAGAAACAACAGAACTAAACTACGAAGGCGTCGAACAACAACCCCTCAGCATCTTCACTGAGAACGCCTACCTCAACTACTCCATGTACGTGATCCTGGATCGCGCCCTGCCGCACATCGGCGACGGCCTGAAGCCGGTGCAGCGGCGCATCATTTATGCCATGTCCGAGCTGGGTCTGAAGGCGGGGGCGAAGTATAAAAAATCCGCGCGTACCGTGGGTGACGTGCTGGGCAAGTTCCACCCGCACGGCGACTCGGCCTGTTACGAGGCGATGGTGTTGATGGCGCAGCCGTTCTCCTACCGTTACCCGCTGGTGGACGGTCAGGGTAACTGGGGTGCGCAGGATGATCCCAAGTCTTTCGCGGCGATGCGTTACACGGAGTCACGTCTGGCCCGCTATGCGGATCTGCTGCTCAGTGAAGTGGGGCAGGGTACGGTGGACTGGGTGCCGAATTTTGACGCTACCCTGGAAGAGCCGGCGATGTTGCCGGCGCGGGTGCCGAATCTGTTGTTGAACGGGACTACTGGCATCGCTGTGGGTATGGCGACGGATATCCCGCCGCACAATCTGCGCGAGGTGGTGAGCGCCTGCGTGCATCTACTGGATGAACCCAAGGCCTCGCTGGCGGAACTGTGTGAGCATGTGCAGGGACCGGATTATCCGACCGAGGCGGAGATCATCACTCCGCGCAGCGAGTTGCAGGCCATGTACGAGAAGGGCGGCGGATCGGTGCGTATGCGGGCGGTGTGGATCAAGGAGGATGGCGCGGTGGTGGTGACGGCACTGCCGCATCAGGTGTCGGGCAACCGGGTGCTGGAACAGATTGCGGCGCAGATGAACGCCAAGAAGCTGCCGATGGTGGAAGACCTGCGTGACGAGTCCGATCACGAAAATCCCACCCGGCTGGTGATCGTGCCGCGTTCCAACCGCATCGATCTGGATGAGCTGATGGCGCATCTGTTCGCCACCACGGATCTTGAACGGACCTATCGCGTCAACATGAACGTCATCGGCCTGGACGGTCGGCCGCAGGTGAAGGACCTGCGCACGCTGCTGAAGGAATGGCTGGTGTTCCGTACCGACACGGTGCGTCGTCGTCTGGAATACCGCCTGGAGAAGGTCATTCGTCGGCTCCACCTGCTGGATGGCTTGCTAATCGCCTTCCTCAATCTGGACGAGGTGATCCGTATCGTCCGCAGCGAGGACGAACCTAAGCCGGTGCTGATCAAGCGCTTCAAGCTCAGCGAGGAGCAGGCGGAATATATCCTCGATACCAAGTTGCGGCAGCTGGCGCGGCTGGAAGAGATGAAGATTCGCGCCGAGCAGGAAGAGCTGGCGGCGGAACGTGACCAACTGGAAAAGACCCTGGGCTCCAGTGCACGACTGAAAACCCTGGTGCGCAAGGAGCTGATCGCCGATGCAGAGGAGTACGGCGACGAGCGGCGTTCGCCCATCGTTGCGCGTGAGGCGGCGCAGGCGCTGGACGAGACCGCCTTGATCAGCGCGGAACCGGTCACCGTGGTGCTGTCGGAGAAGGGCTGGATACGTGCCGCCAAGGGCCACGATGTGGATGGCCGAGCGCTGAACTACAAGTCCGGCGACGACTTCAGGGCCGCGGCCTGCGGGCGCAGTAATCAGCTGGTGGTGTTCCTCGATGCCAGCGGGCGTTCGTATTCCATAGCCGCGCACACACTGCCATCGGCGCGCGGCCAGGGTGAACCGTTGACAGGGCGCGTCACCCCACCGGATGCGGCAGGTTTTGTCGATGTATTGGCCGGCAAGGGCAGTGACCGTTATCTGCTGGCCAGCGATGCCGGTTATGGCTTTGTCACCCAGCTGGAAAATATGTACGCGAAAAACAAGTCGGGCAAGGCGCTGCTGAACCTGCCCAAGGGGGCGCGGGTCTTGCCGGCCGGCGCGGTGACCGATGTCGCGACGGATCGTATTGTGGCGGTGACCACCGAGGGGCGCATGTTGATGATCCCCTTGCAGGAACTGCCGGAGATGGCCAAGGGTAAAGGCAACAGGATTATCGGCATCCCGCCGGCCAAGGTGGCGACGCGCGAGGAGTTTGTGGTGGGCATGGCCGTGGTGCCGCTCGGCGGCAGTCTGACGATTCATTCCGGCAAGCGTCATCTGACCCTCAAGCCGAAAGATCTTGAACATTATGCCGGGGAGCGTGGCCGGCGCGGCGCGAAACTGCCGCGGGGGTTCCAGCGCGTGGATGGTTTGTCGGCCAACCTTGCGGCCAATGCGGTGACTGATGCAACGTCAACCGGTGAATGAGACTTAGTGAATGACGTATGACTGGTCCCAATGGCGCAGCTGGCTGTCGCTTGCGGAAAGCAAGGGGGAAACCGTTGCGCCTCGTACGATCGAATTAAAGTTAGAGGTACCTGTGTTGCGCGCCAGTCGCCGACGCCTGCTTTCGCAGACGGATAAACTGGACGCTCCGCCGGACAGCTGGCGTGAGTTGAATGACCACCCCATCGAGTTGCTGCGCGAAATTGACCGTTATTTGCAGCGTATCAATAACGAACGTGTCGCCGACAGCAAACGTCGGCAATGGGTGGAGTCTGTGATGCAGTATGCCTGCCCGGCGATCCGCAAAATCTATTCGGAATATTATAAAACCGAGGCCCTGCCGGAACCGCACGACCGGCGTGAAGGCCTGGTGGCGGCGATTAATGTGTGTGGCCAATTGGGGATGGCCTACAAGCGTCAGTTGAATCTGGATTTTGCCCTGTCCGACGCGCGTTATGTCCGCGTGCGGGAGCGGGTCCGGCAACAGGCCCTGCGGGTGCTGGAATTGATCCGCATGGAACAGCGCCTGCGCGCCATGCGCTATCAGAAGCTGCCGGCCAGGGCATGGCGGGACTGTAACCGGATATTTTTCGCCGTGTCGCAGTGCGAAGACATGGACGCCCAGTACCAGGCCCTGGATTGCCTGCAGCTGACGCTGGATAGAAAGGCCAATGCGCTGGAGCGACGCGTGCCGACCATGGTGTCGATGAACATTGTCTATCTCTCGATCCAGATTAACGGCCTGCTGGACAGCAATACGATCTCCTCGCAAAAACTGCATGTAGTGGACGCGCAGATCGCCCGCGTGGTCGACTCGATTACGATTATTCCCGATCATGGAAAGCAACTGGCCCGCGGTAAAATACTCATCTATTTCGGCCAGGACTGTCCCGCCTATTTTAAACGTCAGGATGCCCGTTATCTTGCGCTGCAACAGAAAGGGCTGGCGGAGCATGGGGGAGAGGCAGCGGCAGCCGCCTTAACGACCGGGGACCTGCGGGCGATTATTGTCGATGTCTCGCCGCTGGATGCAGTGTTGCTGGCGGAACACCAGAAGCTGTTGAAACGTCTGGAGGCGTCCACCGTCGTTGAGGACGATGAAAAAGCCAGCGGCAAGGTCACGGATCAGGATGATTTAACCAACCTGCTGACGATCGATGCCATGTGTGACGGCATGCAGTTGAAGCAGCGCAAACAACCGCGCGAATACACCATCGGTCAGAAAATACTGTATGTGTATAACGGTTTCATGTCGGTCTACAAGTTGCTGGTGGATATGGCCGCGCAGGAGATTGAAGCCACTGATGTGCCAGTAGAGGGACATGATCTGCGTGATGCCCTGGCCGGCCGTTCAGCCCTGATTGCGTCGGACCTTGAGGCGAGTGAATTCGGTCAGTGGTTTGTGATGGACAAGAGTGCCGGCGGCGTGCATATGAAGACGCGGGAATCCCAGTTCACTACCGCGCTGTTCATCGGTCAGCTGGTGGCTTTTGGGTTTTCGCGCGAGGCACTGAAAAAGCCGACACTGGGTTATGTGGTGCGTCTGCATCGCAAGCTCAATAAGGAGATCGAGGTCACGATTCGTATCCTCTCCCACCAAGCGGAGGCTACCGCGGTGCAGAGCGACTTTCTCAGCAAAAACGATATGGCCCTGCCGGCGATCCTGCTGCACAGTCGCGTGGAAAAGCGAGCCGATGCCGGACATGCCGATGGCAAGACCTCGCAGCTGATTTTGCACCACAGTCATCGACTGTCGCCGGGGACCGCGATTCAGGTCGAATCGGGTGAAAACCGGCAGGCCACCGAAATCGCCGAACTGGTGCAGTTGCAGCGCGAATTCGTGATCTATCGACTGAACCATGGCCACGCTGGCGAGTCTCTCTCTGTGGGGTCGCCCACTTGAAATCCTCCGGATGAATCCCACTAATACGCTGTCAATAAACTGATACCCTGGAGTCTTCATTATGAAGCGCATTTTTTTGTTCCTTGCCACCAACCTGGCGATTGTTTTTGTGCTGAGTATCGTCCTGCACCTGTTTGGTGTTGACCGCATCCTGGACGAGCAGGGGGTTGGCCTGGATATCAACAACCTGCTGGTGTTTTCCGCTATCTTCGGCTTTGGCGGTTCGCTGTTGTCGCTGGCCATTTCAAAATGGACGGCCAAACGTTTCACGGGCGCGCGGGTCATTACCCAGGCGGCCAATGCGCGGGAACGCTGGCTGGTGGAGACGGTGGCCCGTCAGGCGCGGGCGGCCGGTATCGGCATGCCGGAAGTGGCGATCTATGACGCCGCCGACGTCAATGCCTTTGCCACGGGCATGTCCCGCAACAATGCCCTGGTGGCCGTGAGTACCGGGCTGTTAAATGCCATGAGCGAGGATGAGGCGGAGGCAGTGCTGGCGCATGAGGTCAGCCATGTGGCCAATGGCGACATGATCACGCTGGCGCTGATACAGGGCGTTGTTAACACCTTTGTGATTTTCCTGTCACGGGTGATTGGCCACCTGGTGGATCGGGTGGTGTTCAAGTCCGAGCGTGGTCATGGTCCGGCATTCTGGATCACCACCATTGTGGCGCAGATGGTGCTGGGCATCCTGGCCAGCATTATCGTGATGTGGTTCAGCCGCAAGCGGGAATTCCGCGCAGATGCCGGCAGTGCGCAATTAAGCAGTCCGCAGAAAATGATCGCCGCGCTGGAAAAGTTGCGCCAGGGTGTGAATCAGCCGCATCTTCCCGATCAGCTGGCGGCCTTCGGTATCTCCGGTGGTGTGGGTCGTGGACTGAGCCGTCTGTTTATGTCGCACCCGCCTCTGGAAGAGCGCATTGCGGCGTTACGCAACCAGCTATAAGCGGCAGGCAGGCAGGCCTGCACTGCTCTGGTCACTGAAAACAGGCCGCTGAAAATCGTTTCCTGAATATCAAAAAAGGCGCCAGCTCATCGAGTTGGCGCCTTTGTTTATAGCGGCTGGTTATAGCGGTTGGCCTGCGGTTCCTATCTCTATAATCCCGCCCTATTCATTGCTGGAAAAATCATAGTTCAGGTTGCCTTCAGGGTGTTGCAGGTAATGTCCCTGAATGAAGTTGACCCCGTGTTGCCACAGCACCGCGAGGCAGGCGGGGTCTTGCACGTGTTCTGCAATGGTCAGTACGTTTTTGCTGCGCGCCACTTCCGCAATGGTCTTGATAACCTCCTGGCTTTCTTCGCTGGTGACATTGGTGATATGGCTGCCATCGATCTTGAGATAACGCAGGTTCAGGTGCTTCATGTAGCCCAGGTCGCTAGAGTCCTTTCCGGCATGGTCAATGGCCAGATTGCAGTGCAGTTGCTTGAGACCGTCCGAAAAGGTTTTGGCGGCCTTGAGGTTTTCCTGTACGTCCTGCTCGCTGACTTCAAATACCAGACTGTCGCCATGCAGCCGCGCGGCCTGCAATAGTTTGCTGACCCACACCAGCAGGCTGGGCTCGCGCAGGGAGTCAGAGGACAGTTTGATAAAGAACTGGATCTCCTTGCCCACTTTGCGTTTATCCAGCATTGCCCGGGCGGCACTCTTGATGACCCACTTGTCAATTTCCACCATCATCCCTGCCTGTTTGGCGATGGGAATGAAGTCGGCAGGCATGATGAGGGTGTTGTCATGGTCCAGCAGCCGCAGTAACACCTCATAGCGTTCGCCGGGTTCGGCGTGCAGGCTGACAATGGGCTGATACTGCAGGGTGAAACGATTGTCCTTGAGTGCCAGGTTTATCAGCGTGATGACGCGCTTATCCGCTTCCTGGGTGGCGAGCTCATCTTCCACGGTGAAGGTATGCACCTGGTTGCCATTGCTCTGTTTGGCAGACTGGGCCGCCAGTTCGGTTTGCGCGATGGCCTTTTTGGCGTCCGGGGTGGTTTCGGAGATGGTCGAAATGCCCACGCTACAGCTGGTGGTGACTGTCTTTCCTTCGACCTCGAATATCTTCTCCGCCAGACCGGCACAGATGCTGTTGGCGAGTTGTTCGGCCTTTTTGTAGGATGGGCCGCAGAGCAGGACAGAAAAAATGGTGCCGGCATAGCGGGCAATCACGGCATCTTCCGGCATTTTTTCACGAATGAATGCGGCGATGTCAGTCAATACAAGGTCGCTCTCCGCGATGCCCAGGGTGTCTTTTATGCCCTTGAAGTTGTCAGGCTCGATATACAAAAGCGCACATCTTTCCTCGCTCTGGTGGGCGAGGTTGACCGCGGCCTGAACCTGCTCCATAAAATATTGGTGATTGTACAGGCCGGTCAGCAAATCCTGCTGGCGCAACTGCTGAATCTCGTTTTCCAGCGCCTTGTTATCGTTCTTGCGGTGAATCATCACCTGGGTGCAGGATTCGCCATCGATGCTGGCGCGGGAGAATCCCATGGTGGCGATAAACACCTCGCCATCTTCACGCACGGCCCGGTATTCGATGGTCTCTTCCGGGGGCTGGTCGTTATTGATGCTGCGCAGCACCTCCTTGAAGCTCTGCTGGTCATCACTGGCGATCAGATCCAGGATCGGCACACTTTCAAGTTCCTCGATCTCGGGATAACCAAAGATTTCCTGATAACTCTGGTTGGCATAGATATGCATGCCCTCATGAATGTAGGCGATGGGGTCGCGTGAGCTGTCAAGTAGCACACGGTTACGCTTCTCGCTTTCGTTATAGAGGCCTCTGCAATGGCGATGTGCGCGACGTTCGCGCAGATTGGCGATTTCCCTTTCGATAACGAGCAGCAGGTGGTCCTGCGTCTCGCTGGAGACGAAGTCGGCAGCACCGGCGCGCATTGCCTCGGTAATGAGAGTGTCGGCGTGTTCGTTGCCCATGATGACGCAGGGAACGTCCTTGCCGCTTTGCTTGATGATGGACAGGGCCTGGGTGGCGGTAAAATCGCCGACCTGTTGCGCGGCTAACAATATATCCCAGCTTTGGGCTTCCAAGGCCTCCTGCAGGTCCTCTGCGTCCTCAATGTGCTTGTAACGCACCGCATAGCCTACGTTGCGCAGGGCGCTTGCCAGAGCCTCGGCCTCGTTTGCCGAGTCTTCCAGAATGAGTGGACGGATGACATTCCCGTTATCCAATAGCTGCTCCTAAAAATAATGTAGTGGCTGTGTGGAGACCCTCAGATGAGCTTCCACACATCGTTGAACTGGTCGCCGGTTTCTGTTGCCAGAGTATTTTTCTTGTTGTCTTGCTGGTTCTCGAGCACGGTGAATTCAAATTGTGAGAATACACCGGTGCTCTCTAATTGTTTAGTCAATTGTATGGTGGTGCGATGGCCGTGTACATTGGCGATCAGTTTGTCGTTAGTCTGTTGCCAGGCGTAGGTGATCAAGGTGGCCGGCTGATCGATGGCGGATAATTTTGGCAACACCAGGCTACGCTGATATTTCTCGCTTTCATTACCTTTTGGAACGGGCGACAGGGCAATGGCATCTGCGCAGGGCGCAAGCTTCTGAATGCCAAGTTCCAGGCCATTTTTCCAGTTTTTGATGCGCCGGATAATCCCGATGCTGAGTTGCGTGCTGTTCGATTCCAGGTTGTCACGAATGCCTACCAATTCGCCGACCTGGACCTTTTGCGAATCTTTTCCATAAACCAGATAGCCCAGTAGGCAATATCCACCCGCGCTTTCGTTGATGCCTTTGCAGGGCAGGGGGGTGTAGGCATATAGCGAGGATTTGTCCTCGGTGTTCAGTAAAATGGTATCCGTGTTGTTGAAGGCATAGATTGGATTATTGACCCGATAGGTGAAGTCGGGATCCCAGACATCCGGGGTATGGTCATCCAGGTTGCTGATGCCGAATACGGGGGTGCTGGTGTAGCGGGCGCGTTCGCCTAACACGAAGTCTTCCTCTCCATCCGTTACCGTGGTAATGGACTGTCCGGACTGCAAGGCGTCGGTTGCTGAGGGGCAGGTGGCTGTCGGGTCTTTTAATAACGGGCGAATGATTTCATCAATGTAATGGTGGGTTGCGCTCAGCCCCATGGTGATCGCAATTTCATTATTTTTTGATGTGCGGGGAAAGGTGCGATGCGATTTTCCGCTCCAGGTCATTAATAATCGCTTTAAGACATCCTCGGGTATTTTCTGTGACAGGCTGTCTGCAGACAGTAAGGCCTGGGTTACTTTCTGAGCGAGTTCGCTGGTGTCAATGGTGCGGCAAAAGGCGGGGTTGATCGTGCCGTCATCCCGGAAATAACCGGGTGCGGCGTCAGTGTTCATGCCGATGGTGAAGGCGTAGGTGTCGTCCTGTATTTCCCCATAGGGCAATATGCGGGCAGTGGAAACCCAGTCTTCCAGCGCAACGTACACCGCCTCGGTGACATGCTGACGGAGTCGGTAGGGGCCGGCCAGAGCCAGCAGGAGTATCTGTTTGTAGATATCCGCAATCGTGCCGTCGCGGAACACCTCCGGTGCGACATGATCCTTTATCAGCTGGGTGTGCAGGTTGTGGCTCTCGGCGTACAGATACAGGCGGTGTATCTGCAGCCAGACATTTTCCGGGTGCTGGATATAAATCTTATAGGCGCAGAGCAGGACGTCGCTGAGATATCGGATGGCGCGGTGCAGGCACATGGCGAGCGTTTTGCTGCTCAGACTTGAAAAGGTTTTCTCCAGTTTGTCGTGGATGACGATCTTGTAGGCCAGGGCCATTTCGGAATTGAGCTGGATGGCCAGTTCCGCAATTTTCTGATTTTTGGGCGACAGCGGCAGATTTTGATTGATGTAATGTTTTTTCAGCACCTCGGTGATCTGGTGAACCGGGCCGCGTAACAGCTCCATGGTCCTGTAACGATCCTGCGGGGAGACGACCAGCCGATTCATTTCACGCAGGGCGCTATAGATACGGCGAGCGCTCTCGCCCGTATTCGCCATCGGCAGCGCCGCAATCCAGGCCTCGACCTGTTTGGGGCGCGTCTCGAAGGAATCTGCGGTGGGCCTGGATTGTTCCGGGATATTGAGTAATCCCTCGGGCATGTTGCTAGCCACATCTGCTCCTAAATCATGATACGTGTTGATGTTCTGAAACCGGCCATAAATATCGGCCGAGAGTATACGATGCCGCCGTTAAAACACCATCGTGCGGGAGCCAATGTGGATATCGGCTCTTTAAACGGCGGTTCTCGGAATACATTGCGGCCATTGCGGACTGTACTTTAGTTGTGGCTCAGTGTCTTAGGCGATTTGTTTCAGGTTATTTCGGTGACCCCGCCGGGGCATAAATACAGGGGCACCTTATAGGGTTCGCCCGCCGTTTCGCGCACTAACTGCGGCACCAGGAATCCCGGCAGGCGCCGGCGCACGCCGTCAATCAGCTGCTGGGCGGTGGGTTCATCGACCTCAAAATGGGCGGCACCCTGCACCCGGTCCAGCAGGTGCAAATAATAGGGCAGTACACCGCAGGCAAACAGGGCCTCGCTGAGGGCGCAGAGCCGGTCGACCTGGTCGTTCACCGCCCTCAGCAGCACCGACTGATTCAGCAGGGTGACGCCGAGCTGGCGTATCTTGCCGAGGGCGCATTGCACCTCGTCGCCCAACTCATTGGCGTGATTGCAGTGGGTGACCAGCACCGTCTGCCAGGGCAGGTCGGCCAGCCACCGCAAAAACGCGTCATCAATTCGTGAGGGCAGCACGATGGGCATGCGGGTGTGGATGCGTAGCCGCCGTAGGTGCGGGATATCGCGCAGCGCCGTGCTGATGTCGGCCAGTCGCCGGGTGCTCAGGGACAGCGGGTCGCCGCCGCTGAGAATGACCTCGTTGATGTCCGGATGGCGCGCAATGTAATCGATGGCGGCCTGCCAATGGCGATCATCCGGCCGATTATCGGCATAGGGAAAATGGCGCCGGAAACAGTAGCGACAATGGATGGGACAGGCGCCGGTGGTGATCAGCAACACCCGGCCATGGTATTTGTGCAGCAGGCCGGGGCTGGCCACCGCCGCCGCGTCGCCGACGGGGTCGCGAAGAAAGGCGGGCTGAAGCGCCGCCTCCAGCTGGCGGGGTAAAACCTGCAGCAGCAGGGGATCGTGCGGATCCCCCGGCCGCATGCGGGCCACATAGCCACGGGGCACCCGCAGCGGAAAGGGCTGGTCCAGATCAATCCCGGCGGGGATCGCGTCGGCGCTGAGCCCTAGCCTGGCGAGCAGCTCGGCGGGGCATTTGATGGCCTGTGCGAGCTCCTGTTGCCAAAGGCTATCGGGCGCGATTTCACCCGTTTCAGGGGCGGGTGACTGACAAAGGTTGGCGGTAAGCGGTATCATACGGCGGCTCTCGCGTGTGAGTGTCAACAGACAAACAGACAAAAAGAAAGAATGTTCCCAGATCGAGGTAGAAATGGCTAATTACTCAACCAACGAATTTAAGAATGGCCTGAAGGTGATGGTGGACGATGATCCCTGTTCCATGATCGAGGTGGACATGGTCAAGCCAGGCAAGGGGCAGGCCTTCACACGCGTGAAGATGCGCAACCTGATTACCGGGCGCGTGCTGGAACGCACCTACAAATCCGGTGAATCGCTGCCGGGCGCGGATGTGATGGATACCACCATGCAGTATCTCTACAACGATGGTGAGTTCTGGTATTTCATGGACCCCAACAGCTTCGAGCAGGTGGCCGCCGATGCCGCCGCCGTGGGTGATGAGAACAAATGGCTGAAAGAGCAGGATATGTGCGAAGTCACCACCTGGAATGATCGCCCCATCGCCGTGGCGACCCCCAATTTTGTCGAGTTGCGCATCACCGAGACCGATCCCGGCCTGAAGGGCGATACCGCGCAGGGGGGCATCAAGCCCGCCACCCTGGAGACCGGTGCGGTGGTGCGCGTGCCCCTGTTTGTCGAGACCGGCGAGATGATCAAGGTCGATACCCGTAATGGCGAATATGTGGGCCGGGTGAAGGGCTAGGAGCCTGCCGGCCGTCGCCATGGCAGAACACAGCGCCGACTGGCGGCCCACGGCGAGCCTGGCGAGCCTGCGCCAGCGGGCCGAATTGCTGGCCGCCCTGCGCCGCTATTTTGCGGCGCAGGGCGTGCTGGAGGTCGAGACCCCCCTGTTGGTCAGCGCCGGGGCGACCGACCCCCACATCCCCAGTTTCAGCCTTTCCGACAGCGCCGCGTCAACGGGGCAGGCTGCTGTGCCCCCCCGCCGTTACCTGAACACCTCACCCGAATTTGCCATGAAGCGCCTGCTGGCGGCTGGTGCGGGCCCTATTTTTCAGGTCTGCAAGGCATTTCGCGCGGGCGAACAGGGCCGGCATCACAACCCCGAATTTAGCCTGCTGGAATGGTACCGGCCGGGTTTTGATCATCACCAGCTGATGCAGGAGGTGGACACCCTGGTCAGTCAGCTGGCCGAGGGACTGCGTGAATTCGGCCCGGTACAGTATCTGAGCTATCACGACTGTTTTCAGCAGCAGCTGGGGCTGGATCCCCACACGGCCACGATGGCGCAATTGCGGGATGGTGCCGCGCAGGCCGGACTGCCGGGGGTGGCCGGATTGGCCGATGACGACCGCGATGGCTGGCTGGACCTGCTGATGAGTTTCTGTGTTCAGCCCCAGCTGGGGCGCGGCCATCTGTGTTTTATCTACGATTATCCTGAGAGCCAGGCGGCCCTGGCCCGGGTGCGGCCCGGTACCCCCGCCGTTGCCGAACGCTTTGAATTGTTTATCGATGGCATTGAGCTGGCCAATGGCTTTCATGAGCTGCAGGACGCCGCTGAACAGCGGGCCCGGTTTGAGGCGGATCTGGCACAGCGGCGAGCCGAGGGGCAGGAACCAATGGTGATCGATGAGCGTTTATTGGGGGCCCTGGAGGCCGGGCTACCCGCCTGTGCAGGCGTTGCACTGGGCCTGGATCGGTTGCTGATGGTGCTGGGTGGAGGGCAGCATGTGCGAGAGGTGCTGTCATTTGACTACGGGCGGAGCTAGCCCGCATTGCTCGCCACCGTTCGTCGCAGCAGAAGAGTGGTGAGCAATACGGACCAGGGGTTTGTCGAAGAACTTTACAGGTGCGGGTCTTTGGTATCGATCATGGCTGGCTTGGCTCATGTTTCCAAATGCAAGCTGCTGATTTTATGATCAATTTCGCAGTCACTGCCATGGTTGGCCTGTAAATTGCTGTTGAAATGTATTGAAACGCAAGTGGATGTCGAATGGGCGTAGCAGGGATTTTACGCAGACAGGCGATTAACCGCCGTTAACAAGCGCGAGCCGGACCGGGGTCAAGTATTGGAGGGAACCATTATCGGTGTTATCTTGGGTCAATATTGGGTGGAGAGGGTGTATGGAAAAGCGCTGGAGTGAACGAAAAGAGCTGGACGTTGACGTTGATGTCTATCAGCACGGCGCGCTGCTCGGCTCCTGCCATTCGTCCGATATCGGCCTCGGCGGCACCTTTCTGTCGACAGCCGAACCGCTGAGCCTCCACAAGGATGAGGATGTTGATCTGGTGTTTCGCCTGCTATCCCAGGACCAGGGAACCCGGCACAACGTGCATGCCAGGGTGACGCGTATTGCGGATGGCGGTATCGGGTTCAAGTTTTGTAACTTTGACACCGGCGTGTTCCGCTCCTTGCAGGAAATTATGTTGTACAAGCGCCCATCAACCCCTGAATCCAGCACCCGCGAAGGCGTGCACTGATCACCTCTACCCGCGATCGTTTTTATCCCGACCGCGGTTATCCTTCGACTGGCCTTCCAGTCCTTCCAGCTTTCCCCGCCGGCATTTCGGGCGGCCTCTTTTCATAGCCCTGGCATCTGAAATGCACGTCAACAAAACCCGGTAGGGGTTGTTCAGGTATTCCCTTTTGTTGTGTGCGTTGTTGTGTGCGTTGCCTGACCATCGGCGTGGCTGTTTTCGTCGCGCCAGCGGTTATAACAGGCTAGGCCACAGAAGTGATGGGTGTAGTCATCGGCCTCACGGCTGACAGCGACGGATTCGGGGATTTCCGCCAGACAGACACTACAGGCGATCTTGTCGGGTTCTTCGGGGGTGGGTTTTCCTGCGGGGTGTGCTTTTGTAGACATGTCCAATACCTCATCTCAACAGACCATTCCAAGCATAGCCCAGTTTGGCCTGAGCCACAGATCCGAGAGCCTGTGAGACCAAGGATCAGTGACGCCGGGCGATGGCCTGACCCATCTGGACGCTGTCCGCCGGATGGAGGCTGTCCAGCCATTCGATACGGTCTTTGGCGTGTAATAAGATCACGGTCGAGCCCATATTAAAGCGGCCGATTTCATCACCCTTGCGGAATTGATGGGCCGGGGCCGCGGGATCGTATTCCCAGTGACGGATCGTCCGGCCTGCCGGTGGGGTGACCTCACCGGCCCAGACCGTTTCGATGCTGGCGACAAAGATTGCCCCCACCAGCACCATCGCCATCGGTCCCAGCTCCGTTTCAAAATAGGCAACAACCCGTTCATTGCGCGCGAACAGACGCGGGATGGCGCGGGCCGTGGCAGGGCTAACGCTGAATAGTCGGCCTGGAATATGCGCCATGGCGGTCAGTTTTCCATCGATGGGTAGGTGGATGCGATGGTAATCACGCGGTGAAAGATACAGGGTCGCAAAACGGCCATCTTCAAACTGGCGCGCCTTTTCGGCGTCGTTGCCCAACAGTTCTAACAGGGTGTAGTCACGCCCTTTGGCCTGAAAAATACGGCCGTTTTCGATGTTTCCCAGCTGGCTTATTGCCCCGTCCACCGGACTGGCAAGCAGGTTTTCATCGACCACCACAGGTCGTGCCCTGGCATGCAGCGCGCGGGTGAAAAAGGCATTAAAGCTCGGATAGCGGTCCAGATCGGGTTCCTGCGCCAGGCCCATGTCGACATTGAATTGCTTGACGAACCAACGCGTGAAGGCCGTCTTCCACCAGCGAATTTCACTGCGGGTAAGCCTGTGCATGATGCGCGATAAGGCATGCAGTGGCAGCAGATAGGTTGGCCATGCCTTCAGGTAGTCGAGCAGGCTGGCGGCGCGTTGTGCAGGAGGGGTTGACATGGCTGACTCTGTGTTGGGCTCTGTGTTGAGTTTAGTGTGAAGAGTGGTGATCTTTGTCGTGTGCATTGTGCGGGCTGTCATGCTGGGTTTCGTGTTCGCCATGCTGCATGGCGTGTCCATTGCCCGGCGCGGCCTTTTTGACCGGAGCGGAAATCGACAGCGAACTTTCGTCGCTAAAAAACAGGCGCAGTGTAACAGCATCGCCGGCCTTGAGCGGTTTTTTGGCTTGCATCAACATCAGATGCAGGCCACCGGGTTGAAAGCTGACACTGCCGTTCGCGCTCAGCATGACGCGCGAGACGGGGGTCATCGTTGTCATGCCATCCCGCTGTTGCGTACGGTGTATTTCAACGCGCTCAAAGTCAGGTGAAGCGGCGCTGACCAGGGTGTAGGTCTGCTCAGAGTGATTGTGCAGGGTCAGATAGGCCGCCATGACCGCCGCATTCGGTGGCGCCTCGCGCGCCCAGGCGTCGTGTATCTCAAGCTTGCCTGCTGTGGCGCCGGTTGCTGCGGTGATCAAAGACAGTAGAACGAAAATTATTGCTAATGCTCTGGTAGGCTTCATGGGCGTCTCGGGATTGTGGAAAAATGTGATGGTGATGTTGATTGCGGCGCCGGATTTATGGGCGACTGGATTGAAACTGTTGGTATTCCGCCCGTAGGGCCAGATACTGCGTGCGAATCTGCTCGGCATAGTGCGGTGCCTTGAGGCGGGCATAATACCGGACCTGGGGGTCGATCAACAACATGGCGCTGGAATGGTTGACGACGGGTTCACCGGCGGGATCGGTCTCCAGGCTGAACCGGGAGTCCAGTTGCCGGGCGAGTGAGGTCAACGCCTCGATGCTGCCCGTTGCACCTAAAAAGCGCTCGTCAAAATAGCGGACGTAGTCCCCCAGTGACTCGGGTGTGTCCCGTTGTGGATCCACCGAGACAAACACAAACTGGGTGTCGTCCCGTAGCGTCGGTTCCAGCGTTCTGGCCATGCCCGCCAGTTCGCTGAGGGTGATCGGGCAGACATCGGGGCAGTGGGTATAGCCGAAAAACAGCAGCGTCCATCGGCCCCGCAACCGCTCCCGGTCGAGCGGCCTTGAATCGTGGGCCGTCAGCGCAAAGGCGGTCAGCGGTCTGGGTGTGGCAAGACGCGCATCCGCTAGCACCGCATCGTCATTGTCCGTGGCAACGGATCCTCGTTGCGTGAAGCTGATGGCGATGCCGATGAGCAACATGGCGAAGCCCAGGCCGAGGGCCACTTTCAGGGTTTTGCTCATTGCTCAGTACGAGGCCTTGGGGCGCGCAAATGTATTGCTTGGTGCGGGTAAGAACATGTGGTGATTATCGCACGATAATTCCCCGTGAGCGGTTTATACTACGGGTCTTTTTATGTGCTGCTTATGCGCTGCGGCAGTTTGTCGCAGCCGGCTGCCGGTGGAACCAGGCGGCCACGCGCGCACTACGCGAAGGCATGAGCTAGCCGGATTACAAAAAAAACAGGGGAAAACATGTCGACCAGCACCCGTTTTAGCCACGACAGTCAGATGACCACCGGTGTGCTCATCACCAATCTGGGTACGCCGGATGCCCCCACTGCGGGGGCCTTGCGTCGTTATCTGGGGGAGTTCCTGTGGGACCCGCGCATTGTGGACAACCTGCCGCGCCCCCTTTGGTGGCTGATTCTACACGGGGTGATTCTGCGCATCCGGCCGGCGCGTTCGGCCCGGGCCTACGCCAGTATCTGGACCGAGGACGGCTCGCCGCTGCTGGCGATCGCCCGACGCCAGCTGGAGGCCCTGCGCACCGAACTGGCGCAGCGTCTGCCCGGCCCGGTGGTGGTGGAGCTGGGCATGCGTTACGGCAACCCTTCGCTGGCCTCGGCGATGCAAAAATTGCGCGACGCCGGTGCGCGTCGCATCCTGGTGCTGCCGCTGTATCCGCAGTATTCGTGCAGTACCACGGCCTCCACCTTTGATGCCATTGCCGCGGAGATGGCCCACTGGCGCTGGATGCCGGAGCTGCGCTTCGTCAATCAATATCACGATGAGACCGGTTATATTGAGGCGCTGGCCGCCAGCATTCGGGAGTCCTGGAGCGGACGCGAGCCGCCGCAGAAATTGCTGTTCTCCTTTCACGGCACCCCCCGGCGTTTTCTCACCGAAGGCGATCCCTATCACTGCCATTGCCAGAAGACCGCGCGGCTGGTGGCCGAACGTCTGGGCCTGGCAGCTGACCGCTGGCAGCTGACCTTTCAGTCCATCTTTGGTCGTGAGGAGTGGCTACAGCCCTACACCATCGAGACCCTGCGGGAGCTGGGCGCCGCCGGGGTGAAATCGGTGGACATCATCTGCCCCGGGTTTTCGGCGGACTGCCTGGAAACCCTGGAAGAGATCACGGTGGAAAACAAGCACGCCTATCTCGACGCCGGCGGCGAGCAGTTTCACTACATTCCCGCGCTGAATGACCGGCCGGACCACATCAAGGCCCTGTCGGCCCTGGTGCAAAAACACCTGGCGGGCTGGCCGGAAGCGGAGCCGGACTGGAATGCCGCGCAACACGAGGCGGAAAATGCCGCGCGGCAGGCGCGGGCGAAGGCCATGGGTGCGGAGGACTAACGCAGCGAGCGGGGTTTTAGCCGATCTCTCTGCCAAGTTGAAAAGCGGCGGTTAAGGCATCTTTCAATGCTGGGTTTTTCTGCAAATCATCGATCGCTAAATACTGTTGGGCGATGGCCTGCAGTTGCGCCGACATCCCCTGTTCGCGCCAGGCCTGTAGAAAACCCGCCTCATCCAGCCGGCCATCGGTCACATAGTCTGCCACCAGGCCCTCTGCGCCGGTGACCCGCACCGGCTCCTCCAGCATGATCTCATAGTGGTAGGAAAGCAGGTCGATATCGTTGCGCCTGGCCAGGATCTGGTGAAACGAGGGCAGGCCGTCGTCGTTGCCGATGAGCCCATCCAGCTCGATGCTGGCGGTGGGCGTATAGCGTTCCCCCTTGAAATAGAACTCCAGGCTGATGTCGATGCGGTTGCTGATGGTATCGCGGCTCACTGTTTTTCCAACCTCGCCTGGAGTCGCCTGAGCGCTTCCTGTGTCTGCTGCAATTCCTTGAGGATCTCGTCCTTGCTGGCCGGTGTCTGTAGCGCCGCCAGTTGTTCCTGTTTGGCCTCCTCGAGGTTGTTGAGCACCACGGCGATGAACAGGTTGATGACCACGAAGGTACCCACCACCACGAAGCTGACGAAGTACATCCAGCTCAGGTAGTGCATCTCCATGGCGGTGTACATCACGTCGGTCCAGTCTTCGAGGGTAACGACGCGGAACAGGGTGAGCAACGACATACCCAGATTGCGCCAGTGTTCAGGATCGTGTTCGTGGAACAGGTGATAGCCAGCCACCGCGTAGATGTAGAAGATTACCCCCATCAACATCAGCACGTGGCCCATGCTGGGGATGGAGCGCACCAGGGTGGAAATGATCAACCGCAGCTCGGGGATGGTAGAGATCAGCCGCGCGACCCGCAGCAGCCGTGCCAGGCGGGCGATCATCGCGTATTCGCCGCTGGCGGGAATCAGCGAGAGCACCACCACGGTGAAGTCGAACAGGTTCCAGCCGTTGCCGAAATAGAGCCTGAGCCGGGGTGCGACGGCGATGATCTTCAGTGCCGCCTCGAGGATAAAGATGGCGAGGATAAACTGATTGCCAAAGTGCAGCCAGCTATCGTACTCGGCGACAATTTCGGGCGAGGTCTCCAGGCCGAGGATCACGGCGTTGAACAGGATGAGTCCGACGATGAAATATTCAAAGGCGGTTTTTTCGACCAGGGTTTGGGCAAATTTTTTCATGGTGACTGCGTGGTTCGTGTGAGTTGCTGTGGCGCGCAACCTTACCGGCCCGCCTGCGTCGGCGCAAGGGGGATCAGGGGGCGCTGCGGGCCTCGCTCAGCGGGGCCGCGGCGGGCGTGAGCAGTGTCTCGAGATCCTCGAAAAACAGGCCCGGATCCACCCGCGCATCGTTGAGGCTGACACTCCAGTGCAGGTGCGGGCCGGTGACGCGACCGGTCTGGCCCACGGCGCCGATGGCCTCGCCACGCGCGACCCGCTGTCCGGCCTTCACCTCCACCCGACTCATGTGGCAGTACATCGTCACCAGCCCCTGGCCATGGTCGATGAACACCGAGTTGCCGTTGAAGAAAAAGTCCCCGGTTTCGATGATGCGCCCGGCGGCGGGGGCGACAATGGGCGTGCCCTCCGGCGCGGCGATATCGATGCCGCTGTGGGGTTTGCGGGGTTGCTCGTTGAAAAAACGCCGCAGGCCGAAGGGGCTGCTGAGTCGGCCTGTCACCGGCAGGATGAAGCGGGTGTCCACGCTATCCTGAAATTGCCAGTGACGTAGCGCGTTAACAATGCGCCCCCGTTCGCCACGAATGCGGGTCAGGTCATCCGGGTTGGGATTGACCTTGCGTTTGTCTTTGATGGTGAGTCGCTGCTCGGCATAGTCCTTGGCCTGGACCTCAAACTCCACGGTCTGGCTGCGACCGGCCAGCCTGAGGTTCTGCGGGCCACTGCGGGCAGTGAGGGGGATGCCGACCACCGCCTGCCAGTGCCCGTCGGCCTGCACCACCATCACCCGCCGCTGCTGGTAATGCACCACCGGCGCCGGGCCCTCGGCGGGGCCCAGATTCAGCGTGACGATACCGCCGGGCACGGCCGCGGTCTGGGGCAGGGGGCTGGCAGCGGGCGTTGCCGCCAGGGCGATCGCCGGCAGGCCGGTGGTGAGCAGCAGGCCAAAGTAAATCAGCCATTTGATGGCGGTATTCACAGGCCTTCAATCCTCCCCGTGCACGGCCTCGACACGACAGTCGAGACGGCCGCTACCGAGCCGGGTGTTGATGCGCTCCCCCACGCACACCTCGTCGACGCGGCGCACGACCTTGCCGTCGGGTTTCTGCACGATGGCGTAGCCGCGGCCGAGGGTGGCCAGCGGGCTGACCGCATCCAGCGCCCGGCTGAGATTGCCAAGCCGGGCGCGCTGTTGGGTCAGTCTGGCGCGAATGGCGCGCTGACTGCGGTGCTGCAGGCTGTCCAGTCGCAGGCGGGTCGCGCGCAGCGGCTGCACCGGCGAGTGGCCATACAGCCGCGCGCGCAGGGTGTTCAGCCGGGCCTGCAGCTGGCGCAGTCGGCCCAGCCGCGCCAGCCTGAGACGCTGCTCCAGCTCATCCAGCCGTTGGGCCCGTTCACGCAGTCGCTGTCCCGGGTGTTTCAGTTGCCGGCGTAGCCAGTCCAGGTGTTGCTGACGCCGGGCCAGCTGGGTCTGCCAACTGCGTGTCAGGCGCTGCTGCCAGGCCGCAAAACTGTCCAGCCACTCGTTGCGATCCGGGCTGACCAGCTCGGCCGCCGCCGAGGGCGTGGGCGCACGCACATCGGCCACAAAATCGGCGATGGTGACGTCGACCTCATGGCCCACGCCGCAGACCACCGGAAGGGTGCTGGCGTGGATGGCGCGGGCCACCGCCTCGTCGTTGAAGGCCCACAGGTCTTCCAGTGAGCCACCGCCGCGGGCCAGGATCAGCAGATCGCATTCCCGGCGGGTATTCGCCGTCCGCAGCGCCTCGACGATGGCGGGTGGCGCCTCCACCCCTTGCACCGGCACGGGGTAAATCAGCACCGGGATGCTTGGAAAGCGCCGCCTGAGCACGCTGAGGATGTCGCGGATGGCCGCCCCGCTGGGTGAGGTGATCACCCCCAGTCGGCGGGGCAGGGCCGGTAGGGGTTGTTTGCTCCCGGCATCGAACAGGCCTTCGTGACCCAGGCGTTGTTTGAGTAGCTCGAACTGGCGGCGCAGGGCGCCGTCGCCGGCCTCTTCCATGTGTTCGACAATGAGCTGGTAGTCACCCCGCGCCGGATAGAGGCTGAGCCGTCCGCGCACCAGTACCTGCTGACCATTGTCGGGGCGGAAACCCACCAGCCGGTTGCGCAGCTTGAACATGGCGCAGCGCAGCTGGGCGTCGGCATCCTTGAGGCTGAAATAGAGGTGGCCGGAGGCGGGGCGGGCGAGGTTGGAGATCTCACCCTCCACCCAGATCAGCGGAAATTCCCGCTCCAACAGGTCGCGCGCGGCATTGTTCAGCATCGAAACGCTGTAGATCTCGCGCTCGGGTGCAAGGGTCGATTCAGGGGCTGGTGTCTGCGGCATGCGCATAGTGTATCGCGATGCGTAGCCTATTTCGCCCTCAAACTTGGCCTTGTCGGCATTACGCCATTCACCCTTAACGCCACGGGCCTTTTCAGCGTGGTCCGGGGTGGTTTTAGAGCGAACAGGGGGTTTATACTTCCTCGCGGTTTCGCCGAGAGCTTCGCTGAACTTTTGCACCGGAAGGCGCGCAGGGAGATCTGGGGCTACGCGCCGAACGAGTACTTCGACAACACCGATCTCATCTATGAGAAATACCAGGGCATTCGCCCCGCGCCCGGTTATCCTGCCTGCCCCGAGCACACCGAAAAGAACCTGCTGTGGGATCTCATGGCGGTGAAGGAAAGCACCGGCAGCTGGTTCGCCGAGGCCATGGCCTCGTTGCCCACCGCCGCCGTCAGCGGTTTCTATTTTTCGCACCCCGAGGCCGCCTATTTCACGGTAGGCAAAATCAACCAGGATCAGGTCGACGACTACGCGCAACGCAAGGACATGACGCGCATGTTCGCGGAGTATTGGCTGGCGCCGAACCTGGGCTATTGACGGCTCGCCAGGATAGAGAAGGGAGAATAACAATGGATATCGAATCGAGTGAGATGCCTTGCCCGTGCGGCAGCGGCCTGGTCTACGGAGCCTGTTGCGGCAAGGCCGAGCGCTCGCAGCCCCACATCGTGGCCGCTATAACCACCGAAGGTGTTGTCGCAGACGAGCCGCTGACTGCGCAATTGCAGGAGGCGCTGGAGCACATCGATGCCAGCCCCGCCCTGTTTCCGGCGCGGGTAAATTTTGCCGAATACCAGAGCTACTTCATCATGATGTCGCCGCAGACGTATCGGGACAGCGTGTTTATGGACCCGGGACGCATCAAAGGTAGCTGCATTATCCAAACTGACCTGGCATGGCTACGGTCGGCCTGTGACAAAATCGCCGGTCAACAAACCGCCTTCATCTTTCACACCGCCTTTTGCGGTTCAACACTCATGTCCCAGGCCCTCGACGCGGCGTATCACACGCTGCCGATCCGCGAGCCGGAACTGCTGGGCAACCTGCTGGCATATCTGCGCAATCCGGCCAATTCCCCCCAGGATAAAGATGCCTGGTACCGGCGCGTCATGGCATTGTTGTCACGCCGTTTTGATGCGCAGCAGATGGCGGTGGTCAAGGCCAACGATTATGCCAACCCCCTCATGCTGGCCATGATCGAGCGGCATGCGGACGCCCCTCTGCTGTTTATGCACACCCCGCTGCAAGAATTTCTCGCCGGCTGCCTCAAGGCGAATAACCGCAAGCAGTGGATCGCGCAGCGCTACGCCGCGTTGCGCCAGCCCATCAATCAACTGCTGGGGCTCGGCCCGGACTTCACGGTGGCCGAGGACGCCTATGGGGAACTGGCGGCATTGTATTGGTCGTACAACATCGCACTGTTCCACAAGGCCTACCGCAGCATGCCGGCCCGCGTACGCAGTCTCGAGTTCAATCACATGCTCGCCAATCCCTACACCGCCGTTGCACGATGCGCAGACTGGTTCGGTTTGATGCCGATCGAGGGGACAACGCTTGAGCAGGCCATGGCGCCGCTGCTCGGCGTCTATTCCAAGAACAGTAAATTCACCTACAGCCCGCAACAACGGGACGGAGAAATAACAGCACTATTGTCCGCACATCAGGCGGAGCTGGCGGCGGCGGAGGAATTGGCGCGAAAACTTTTGGCAGCAGATTACCCCGAGGACGGACTGCCCGGCGATTTGCTGGGCTATTGACCCGGCTTATATTCCACAGGCACGGCGCATTGGGGCGGCTGCGACGCAATCTTCGGCACCCCTTGCACGGAGGCCCAGCTAACCAGGGCATAGCGGACACCGCTTTTAAGGGTTTCGGCCTGGTGCAAATAGCGATGGTCCGAGGGGAACAGGACCGCCGCACCGGCCCGCGGCCGGATCTGATAATTGAATTTGTAAAAGCTCAGCTCGCCGCCTTCATAGCCATCGTTTAAGTAGATGAGCATGCTGAGATCACGATCGATCACCTTGCGCCACGTGTTGGTCGCCTCATCCTTGTTCTGGCTGTCGGCGTGCCGGACATAAAATCCCCCTTGCCGGTACCGCATCAAATCGGGCAGCTCGTACCAATCCAGTTTGGCGCCGACACACCGTTGCGCCAGATCGATAAAAGCCCGCCCCATCATCGCCTGGATTTCCTTGCGTCTGGCACCCAACTTGACCCGTTCGGTAATACGCCGCGGGTCTTCCACCTTGACGATGTTGTCGGGGGTGGACTGTATATTATCGATCACCATCAGGCGCTCGCCCTCGCACTGCTCGGCATAGTCGGTCAACTCCCGGGCCTGCTTGGGATCGAGAAAATTTTCGAACATGAACAGCCCATAAGGCGGCGGGCGCACCAGGTCGGTGGATCCGCAACAACCACCGAATCGCTTGCCGCTGTTACAGAAGCAGAAATCGTCGGGCTCGGGATGAAAATCCGCCACGGGTTCGGTGGTGGGAAGAATGAGTGGCGCCGGGCGTCCGGCCGTTTCTATTCCAATTGACATGAGTGAAGACCTTTGCGTGTGGATTCGATGGGATATGCCTTCCTAACTCGCCATTGTGCGCACCCCTATAACCATAAAAATGGTATGCGAAGCAGGTCCGGCAAGCCAGCAAATTCCCCCTCGGTTCTGCACAAAGCCGGAAAGTCCGGCCAGAGCTAGAAAAATCATAATGTAATTTCACACAGGCCAGAATAACAGTCGGAGATGAGAATGGGTGAATTTGGCCGGCACAATTGGTAGGCACAACTGGCCGGTACAACGAGATAGCGCTGACGAAAGCCGGTGCAGGACTAAAATACTTTAATAATCACACTGTTGTACCCACGTCTCGCTCGCAACATCATCGCCCCTGAGTGATTGCCGGGCTATTGCCGGGTTATAAGCATCGAAAAAATACCGGTATTAGGCCGACCGCTTTATCGTGGATTTTGACCATCAAATGTTGACCATTGGACATAAATATCCTAGTCTCCGGAAGCGCGTGGTCTCGTGCGCGCGATTGCCGACCAATCAATCAGCAATAAAATCGGCAATCAGGAGCCGTGTTTCACAGGCCACGGATACTCGGTCATGAACGTGAAACACATACTTAATCAATATTCGGATATTGCAAAGGAGAGCGTTATGGGTGGAGGAATGGGAGGCGGTGGTGGTATGGGCGGCGGTATGGGGGGTGGCATGGGTGGTGGCATGGGTGGTGGTATGGGCGGCATGGCCGCCGCTCCGGCACCCGCTGCAGCAGCTCCGGCACCAGCTCCAGCACCAGCCCCGGCACCAGCCGCAGCCGCTGGTGGTATGGGCGGCGGTATGGGTGGTGGTATGGGCGGTGGCGCCTAACCGGCCCGCATCACGCATTAGCGCGTGATGCACCACACTCAGCGGTAGATTTCAGTTAGTCCGCTGAGCGTCCACAAAAGGGCATTGCCAAGGCAATGCCCTTTTTATTTGCCTCGTCAACGGAGCGGATTTTCTGCTCTTGCTTGATTAACCGACATCCCCTGGCCGCTCCGCCATTTGCCAATCGACGGCAGCCTTGTATTCACTATGCTGATCAAGTAACTCCTGGTGCGTGCCCACTGTCAGGCAACCCTTTCCATCGATATAGAGAATCCTGTCCACACTGCGGATGGAAGAAAAGCGATGGGCGATAATCACCGTGGTGCGTTGCTTGCGCAGGGCCTGCAAGGCGTCCGCAACCATTTGCTCGGATCGGCTGTCGAGCGCGGATGAGGCCTCATCCAGAATCAATAGCGGCGTATCACGCAGAAAGGCCTGGGCAATGGCCAGACGTTGCCGTTGCCCGGCCGATAACTCAATGCCGTTGGCGCCGATGACAGTGTCCAAACCATGCTCCAGGCCGGCGACGAATTCCCAGGCATAACTGGAGTTGCAGGCATCCTGCATCTGCGCTTCCGTCGCATCCGGTTTTGCCAGGTAAAAATTCTGCCGAATGCTGCCGTTGACCAAAAACGGTTCCTGCCAGACGATGGAGATCTGATTGCGCAGCGATCGCAGGCTGACGGACTTGATGTCCACGCCGTCGATGCAGATGGATCCCTGCTGTGGATCATGGAAGCGTAACAACAAACCGGCAAAGGTAGACTTGCCGGCCCCGCTCGGCCCGACCAGGGCAACGGATTCACCGGCACGGATCTGAGCGGAAAGCCGGGAAAATACCGGCCGGTCCTGATTCGGGTAGGTGAACGACACATCCTTGAACAGAATGTCACCGTGCGGCACACGCAGCGACCGGCCGCTTTCTCTGTCCTCGACGGCGGGCTCCATTGCCAGGATTTCCATCAGACGCTCCGCCGCAACGCGGTCGGATTGCAACGTAATCGGTATGCGCGCCAGGGTGCGAATGGGCCCGGTGATGTTGCGGATATAAATCAGAAAGCTGACCAGCGCACCAATGGCTAATTGTCCCGACTCGATTTCCGCGATGCCGCTGTAGACGACTACGACACCCGCAAAATACAGTAGCGCGGTAAACAGGGAGTTATAGAGAATCTGAATCTCTCTGGTTTTCAACGCCCACTTCCGCGCGCTATCAAACTGGGTCTTGTGCGTATCGCGCATGAACAGCTCGCTATTGAAGGTGCTGATGCCCCGCAAATTACTCAGCGTCTGCTCCTCGATGTTGGCCAGCTCGACCCGTTCCTTGGTGAATTGGCGGGAAATTTCGCCGCTTTTTGGCGCCACATATAACTGGGACAGAAAAAAGAGGGGGGCCATGGTCAGCGCAATCAGAGATAACTTCCAGTCGATCCATAGCAGCACAACGGCATAGGCAACAAATACAGTGATGTTCTCAAATAGGTTGAGTGGCAGATTAATCACATAGGTCAGGGCACGGTCCACATCGCTGCTCAGTCGGGCCATCAAGTCGCCCTTCTTGAAGCGCTGCAGAATGGGAACCGAAACCTCCATGATGTGCTCGAACATTTTGCCCCTGAGCCTGTCGACGAAGGCGAGGCTTAGGCGCTGGTAGACATACGCGTAGGCAATACGTAGCACCTGGTTAAGCAAAGCCAGCGCGGCGATCATCAGCAAGGTATTATTCAGCTGGCCGAATTCTCCTCCGCTGATCTGCGACACGGCCGTGCCGAGTTTCCAGATCAAGAAGGCATTGGTGGCGGTCATGAGCAGGCTGAAGGCGCTCAGGAGATACAGCTTGGTATGGTCCGGCTTTAAATAGGGCAGAAAAAACCGCGCGATCCGTTTCTGCCACGCCAGGTATCGTTCAAATTTATGAGTCATTGCACCACTGGCCGCTAGCCTGCTATCAACGATGCAGGTTCAAAATACTGAAGGCTGACAAGGCCTTCAGCGGCCGCCACGATCATTTCTGTGTTCGTCTGGTGCACGACCGCGCCGCTCTCGTAATCGTGATGGGCCGGCCAGGCGACGAGCCTGTAGACAATCCAGATTTTGCCATCGAATTTTCCATAACATCCCATTTTGCCGAAAGCCCGGCAGAGGGTATCCAGCTTCGCCACGCCGGCATTCCAATCCAGGGTGCGATCGGCGATGGAAGGCCGTGGCCAGGCACTGTATTCCTCCCCCTGCGGCCGGGCGCTTTGCCACGCGTCCGTAAAATTATCCATGAGATCGGTCAGCATCGCCTTGGCCTGGAGTTGGGTTTTGGCGCTGAGAGACTCAAGGTTTTCATTGGCTTCCAGCGCAAACTCGCGCTGCACCAGGATGTCGCCCGCATCAAAGTCCGGAGTCAGTTTGTGTATCGTCACGCCACTGCGTTGCTGGCCGGATAAAATCGTCCACGGAAGCGGCCAGGGTCCCCTGCCCACCGGCAACAGAGTGGGGTGGATATTGATGCCTTTGATACCGACTGAGGACAAGTCCGGAACCTTGTAGCGGTAGCCTGCGGTGATCACCAGCTCGCAACCTTCCTGCCGCAATTGTTCCAGGTCGTTTTTGCCGATTGGTCGATCCGTTAACGGCAGAGAATATTGCCGGCTGATTTCGGTTATGTTGTGATTGAAATCAAAACGGTTATCGCACTCGAAGGTGAACACGCGATAGACATCGTCGCCCCTGGACAATAATGCCTGCAGACACTCGCTGAAGAAGTCATAGCCGCAGTATGCGATTTTCATTGTCTGAGATGAAAATGGCGGTGCATGGCCTCGACGATGGAGGGTGGCGCCTCCGCCCCTTGCACCGGCACGGGGTAAATCAGCATCGAAACGCTGTATATCTTGCGCTCGGGTGCGTGGGTCAATTCTGGGGCTGGCGTCTGCGGCATGGGCATAGTGTATCCCGATCTGCGTGATTTTGGTGGTTGAAGGCTGTCGCGAACGTGAGGCATAAAAAAAGGCAGTCTGCCGGGGCAGTCTGCCTTTTTGGTGATCTTTTAGAGCGGGCCGACAACGGGGCCGGTACTGATAGTACCGTTACGCTAAGGCCGTCCCCAAAAAACCGGCGTTAGAACAACCAGGGTCCAGCGTCCTTCTGTTGCATGGCCTGTGTGTAGCCCATTTCGCCCTCAAACTTGGCCTTGTCGGCCAGCTTGATCGCCTCTTCAAACTCACCCTTGCTGGCAGCAGCCTTGGCGGCCTTGAGCATCTTCTTGTCGGCATCACGCCATTCACCCTCAACGCCACGGGCCTTTTCCAGCGCGGCCTCAGCAGCGGCGATAGCCGAATTGGCGGCAGCGGCGTTAGCGGAACCTGCAGAGTCGCCACCGCTAAACATTGAGCAACCACTGAGGGCGAAGATCAGGGCACCAAAAATCAAAGATTTGTTCATTATTCCTCCTCCGATGCGTATTTACTTTCCTTCCAGACGGTTGCCTGAAGCGGAAAACGGCGTGTTATCACTAGCTGTTACCTTGAGATTGTAGGTAATTCTTATACACGAGCGCTACTTAATCACACAACCCCTGCGCAGATCAAGCCTGAAACGGGCCTAACGGGCCGAGTAGTTTGCCCGCTACCCATCCAGCTTATATAATCTGCGCCCCACCCACTTCTGGCCCTATTTGGAATCCCGCTCATGCGTATAGCTCAAGAAGCCCTTACTTTCGATGATGTTTTACTGATTCCCGCCCATTCTACCGTCATGCCCAAGGAAGTGAGCCTGGTCACCCAACTGACACGGGAGATCACCCTGAATATTCCGCTGATTTCCGCCGCCATGGACACTGTGACCGAGGCACGCCTGGCCATCAGCATGGCGCAGGAGGGCGGTATCGGCATCATTCACAAAAATATGACCGGCGAGCAGCAGGCGGAACAGGTGCGGCTGGTGAAGAAATACGAGAGCGGGGTGATCAAGGACCCCATTTCGGTGAACCCCAATGCCAGTATCCGTGACGTACTGGCCCTGACCCGCGCCCACAATATCTCCGGCGTGCCGGTGGTGGATGGCGAGGAACTGGTCGGTATCGTCACCGGGCGTGATCTGCGCTTCGAGACCCGCTTCGACAGCCCCGTTTCCAGCATCATGACCGGTAAAGACAAACTGGTGACGGTAAAAGAGGGGGCCACTAACGACGAAGTGCTGGCCCTGCTGCACAATTACCGCATAGAGAAGGTGCTGGTGGTCGATGATAATTTTCGGCTGCGCGGCCTGATCACCGTCAAGGACATCCAGAAGGCCTCGGAATATCCCAATGCCTGCAAGGACAGCCAGGGCCGGCTGCGGGTGGGCGCGGCGGTGGGTACCGGCGACGGCACCGCAGAGCGCGTTGCGGCCCTGGTCGAGGCCGGGGTGGACGTGGTGGTGGTGGACACCGCCCACGGTCATTCGCAGGGCGTGCTGGATCGCGTCAGCTGGGTCAAGAAGAATTTCCCGCAGGTGCAGGTGATCGGCGGCAATATCGCCACCGCTGATGCGGCCAGGGCCCTGGTGGCGGCCGGCGCCGACGGTGTGAAGGTGGGCATTGGTCCCGGTTCCATCTGCACCACCCGTATCGTGGCCGGCGTCGGCGTACCGCAGATCACCGCGATCGACAACGTGGCGACTGCGCTGATCGGCACCGGCGTGCCCCTGATCGCCGACGGTGGTATCCGCTACTCCGGCGATGTAGCCAAGGCCCTGGTGGCCGGCGCCTATTCCATCATGATCGGCAGCATGTTTGCGGGCACCGAGGAGGCGCCGGGTGAGGTGGAGCTGTTTCAGGGGCGTTCCTACAAATCCTATCGTGGGATGGGATCGCTGGGGGCCATGACCGGTGCCGAGGGCTCCAGCGACCGTTATTTCCAGGAAGGCAGCAAGGCCGACAAGCTGGTGCCAGAAGGTATTGAAGGCCGCGTGCCCTTCAAGGGCCCGCTGGCGCCGGTGGTCCATCAGCTGCTCGGCGGTATTCGTTCCAGCATGGGTTATACCGGCTGCGCGACGATTGACAAGATGCGCACTACGCCGGAATTTGTGCGAGTCACCAGTGCCGGCATGGCGGAGAGCCATGTGCATGATGTGCAAATCACCAAAGAGGCACCCAACTACCGGGTATGATGCCATTCGGCATGGCCTGCAAGCGCCGTATCTTTCTTCCGCAATTATCGCCTAACCATGAGTCGCTTTTTTTATGAGCCATAGTTTATGAGTCACAACGACATCCATTCCGATCGCATCCTGATCCTCGATTTTGGCTCGCAATATACGCAACTCATTGCCAGACGAGTGCGTGAGGCGGGTGTGTATTGCGAACTGCACGCCTACGATCTGATGGATGAGGCGGGCGTGCGCGAGTTTGCGCCCACCGGCATCATCCTCTCCGGCGGCCCGGAATCGGTAACCGGCGATGATTCTCCCCGGGCCCCCCAGATCGTGTTTGAACTGGGTGTGCCGGTGTTGGGTATCTGTTACGGCATGCAGACCATGGCCGCACAGCTGGGCGGCAAGGTGGAAACCGCCGACCATCATGAATACGGCTATGCACAGGTGCGCGCGCACGGCCACACTCAGCTGTTAAAGGATATCGAGGATCACACCAGCCCTGAAGGCTATGGTCTGCTGGATGTGTGGATGAGTCACGGTGACCGCGTCATCGAATTGCCGCCCAACTTTAAATTGATGGCCTCTACCGAATCCGCGCCGATGGCCGGCATGGCCGATGAGCGGCGCCATTTTTACGGTATCCAGTTCCATCCTGAAGTGACACACACGCATCAGGGTGAGCGCATCATTAATCGCTTCGTACATGATATCTGTGGTTGCCAGGCATTGTGGACCGCTGACAACATCATCGACGACAACATCCGCAAAGTTCGCGAGCAGGTAGGTGAGGATGAGGTTGTCCTGGGTCTTTCCGGTGGTGTCGATAGTTCGGTCGTTGCAGCACTCTTGCACAAGGCCATCGGCAAACAGTTGACTTGCGTGTTTGTCGATAATGGCCTGCTGCGGCTTCACGAAGGTGATCAGGTCATGGCCACCTTTGCCGAACACATGGGTGTACACGTAATTCGGGTTAATGCGCAGGATCGTTTCATGGCGGCATTGGCCGGCGAGAGTGATCCCGAGAAAAAACGCAAGATCATCGGCAACCTGTTTATCGATATTTTCGAGGAAGAGTCGGCTAAGCTCGCCAATGCCAAGTGGTTGGCACAGGGCACCATCTACCCTGACGTGATCGAGTCTGCCGGCGCCAAGTCCGGCAAGGCGCACGTCATCAAATCACACCATAATGTTGGCGGTCTGCCAGACTATATGAAGTTGGGCCTGGTGGAACCGCTACGCGAGTTATTTAAAGATGAAGTGCGTAGGCTGGGTACCGAGCTGGGGCTTCCCTATGACATGGTTTACCGTCACCCCTTCCCGGGGCCGGGGCTGGGCGTACGTATCCTCGGTGAAGTGAAAAAAGAGTATGCCGATATTCTGCGCCCGGCCGATGCCATCTTCATCGAAGAGCTGCACAAGCACGACTGGTATCACAAGGTCAGCCAGGCCTTTGCCGTGTTTCTGCCGGTGAAGTCAGTGGGCGTGACTGGTGATGGCCGGCGCTACGATTACGTGGTGTCACTGCGTGCAGTCGAGACCATCGATTTTATGACGGCGCGCTGGGCACACCTCCCCTACGAACTGCTGGAAGAAGTATCGCGGCGCATTATCAATGAAGTGCCCGGGATTTCGCGTGTGGCCTACGATATCTCCAGCAAGCCGCCCGCCACAATCGAGTGGGAATGATTCCACGTCTGGCACTGGCAGGCACCTACAGGCATCAAAC